>JBEKPN010000035.1:0-8296 GCA_049520695.1 Dehalococcoidales bacterium
GGGCAATAATTCAGGCATCGGTTGGTTTTGTTTGAAATTGTGCATATTGTCGAAAGTTATTATAAAAGCTGTCAGCCGTTTTTGTTTTTAATTACACATCCGGGTTTCGTACAATATTGAATAGTATAGCATGAACCGCGTCCTAGTCCAATTCGATTATCAAAATCGCCCTTCAGCACTCCCTGTAAGTTTCTTTACAGGATTGGAGAGGCTCTCGTTTGAGCCATACAAGACAGTAGGCATAGAATAGTGCATAATGTCAGGTAGGGAGCCATGCCTTGGGCAGTTATAAAAACCTTTCCAAGTCTAAATATCTGAACGGCCTCCAGTGCCGCAAGCTGCTGTGGGTGGCGGTCAACGATTTCGCCAGACTGCCGGAGGTCGATGAGGCCACCCAGAGCATTTTCGACCAGGGCCATTTCGTGGGTGAGCTGGCACAATCGCTTTTTCCTGGCGGGTTAAATGTCTATAGCGCCAGTATCAGCGAGAATCTGCGTGAGACGAAAGCGGCACTCGCCTTCCGCAAGCCGCTCTTCGAGGCTGGTTTTGCGGCCTCCCGTCTTTTTTGCCGCGTCGACATTCTCAATCCTGCCGGGGATGAAGGATGGGATATCATAGAGGTCAAGAGCACCACCGAGGTCCGCGACGAGCATCTGCATGACGTAGCCTTTCAGAGGCATTGCTGTAAACTGGCGGGGTTGGCTATCGAACGCTGCCGCATTGTCTATCTCAACAAGGAATTCGTCAAAAGCGGCGAGATAGACCCGGCTCACCTGTTCATTACCGAAGACGTGACAGACAGACTCGATGAGTTCTCCTGCGGCATCGAAGACCGCATCGCGGAGATGCTGGAAATTATCTCCTCCACAGAGTGCCCGGATGCTACCGTCGGCCAGCGTTGCAACTCGCCTTACCCCTGCGCGCTTCAGGGTGAGTGCTGGGCTTACCTGCCCGAGCACCACGTCATGACACTGTACTACGGCAAGAAACTGGGTGAGGACCTGCTTAATCGTGGTATTCTGCATATTGGCGATATTCCCCTGGACGTCAAGCTCAATGCCAAGCAACAGATACAGAAGGACTGCGTTGTGCGCGGCCAGCCCTATATCGACAGGGCCGAAATCAGGACATTCCTGGAGAGCTTGAGGTACCCGCTATATTTTATGGATTTCGAAACCTTCATGACGGCGGTCCCCCTCTATAACGGCACCAGTCCTTACCAGGCCGTCCCTTTCCAGTTTTCGGTGCATGTGGTAGAACAAGCGGGCGCCCGTCCCAAACATCATTCTTTTCTGGCGAAGGGCAAGGATGACCCCCGCAGGGCATTCCTGGCTGCACTGAAGAAATATATCGGCCCGAAAGGCACCATCCTGGTCTATTACGAGGCCTTTGAAAAGAGCCGTCTCAAAGAGTTGGCGGCGGCTTTCCCCGAGTACCAAAGCTGGGTTACGGACATATCGGGGCGCATCGTCGACCTCCTTACGCCTTTCAGGGAATTCAGCTATTATCATCCCTCACAGGCGGGCAGCGCTTCGCTCAAGAAGGTCATGCCTGCCGTCACGGGCATCAGTTATGAAGACCTCGAAATTTCTCACGGCGATATCGCCAGCTTGAGGTATATGCAGGCAACCTTCGGCGAGGTCTCTGTCGAAGAACGCAATAAGATAAGAAAAGACCTGCTCAAGTACTGCCAACAGGACACCGGAGGCATGGTGCACATAGTGGAGAACCTGACACGGGAATCGCACCGCCTGCTCTAGCCCCACCCTATTTAATGAGGGAAAGGCCTCAAGCCCATTCCCGTTATTGAGCGTGTCCTACGATTTCTTGCGCCATATTGTTGTCGGCGTAAAAACGCCACTTGTACCTGGTAAATTTAGCCAAATCTTGTCGCTATACGGCCAACGTCCGAAGCTCACCGGCGCGAAGCGTCCGGTGCAGCGCATTGTTAGGGCGAACATAACCCAACGGCATCTTTCGGATACACGACGTCCTTAACACCAAGTTGCCTTAGTTCGTCCTTGTGTGTATGAAAGTTACTGTCTCGAGTGACCAAATAGTCCCACTTATGGAACGCGTGTGACCACGCGACCAAGACGTCACAAAGTTGATTTCGCCAAGTACTATTTTGCTCTACGTCTTCCGGTGGCTGGAGCTGAACGCCTGGGAATAAAATGTGACGAATCTCGAACTCTAACTTTTCCATTTCAGCACTAGACCAAAGCGCGTGGTCCCAATAGAAAACATCCCATTTTGCCAGTGGCAGGAGATGGTGTACTCCTACCAACCCCGCTCTTTTCAATTTTTCCTCAAACGCGGAGAAACTTCGGTTCGCAGTTCCACCCTGTTGATTTTCGGAAGCGCTTACTGCAACAACAGCCAGTTCAATCCTTCCGTTCTTCCATTTCTCAGTTAGTTTTCGCAAATGCGTCGCATCTGGTCGATTCTGTTCTAAATCGATAATGCAATTCGTGTCCAGCGTAAACTTGTTCATCACGTTTCGCCCTAACAATTAATATACGAATTCGTTTTTTATAGTTTTCTGTACTGCCATAAATAATTGTATCATATTCACCTAATCCTTCAGTATAAATCTGTTGGCCATATTTCGTAATTTGCCTGTAATAGCATGTAGCAAAATAATGTCGAGTCCAAAGCGTAATGTTTATTTAACAATATCGGCACAAAATTTATGACTTCTTTATGCTAATAAGGTAAAATAACCAATAAAGATTGATGCATGAGATCAGCGAGGGGGATTATTTTGGACAATAGAGAAGGCACGTCGGTAATAAGCAGGAGGGATTTCATTAAATCGGCCGGTGTCGGCGCAATTGCATTCGGCGCATTAGGAGCTACAGGAACTCTGGCGAGTTGCAGCTCTGGCACGAGCATTAAATGGGACATGACGGCTGACGTGGTAGTCGCTGGCAGCGGAGCGGGGGCTTCGGCTGCCGCCTGCGTGGCGCAATCCAAAGGGGCGTCAGTTATCATGCTGGAGAAATCCGCTGCCGTTGGCGGCACTACGATGAAATCCGGAGGAGAAATCTGGATACCCAACAACTTCGCGCTGCGCGCCGCAGGTACGGCAGACCCTAGGGCCGACTGTTTGATGTTCATGGCGCGGGGCAATTATCCCTGGCTCTACAATCCCAACGATGCGCAACTGGGCTTGCCGGCGCATGAGTACAACAACCTGGGAGCTTTCTATGACAACGCCGCTCCCGCCATTGACTATATGATGCAGATAGGCGCTATTAACTATGCACAAGCGCCGCTGTCTTTCGTGGACTACGTTGATCATGCCTCGCAAAACAAGGTGCCCGCGGGCCGTGGACTGAGCCCGGTTGGCGGTTCCGGCGCTGGAGCCGAATTGGTAGCACAGTTCCAGGCTTACATAAAAGCCCACAACATCACACTTCTCAACAGCCATCGGGTGCAGCAGATATACCTCAACGATAAGAAAGAGGTCATCGGCGTCCAGGCACTCGATTCGAGCACCACCACACCCAAGACGGTCAACGTGCGTGCCAGGAAAGCCGTCATTTTTGGCACGGGTGGCTTCACACATAACAAAGAGCTTGTCCTCCAGTTCCAGAAAGGCCCGACCTACGGCGGCTGTGCCGTCATCACCAACGAGGGCGACTTTGTTTACATGGCGCAAGCCATCGGGGCACAGCTCTCCAATATGAATGGTGCTTGGAACGCGCAGATACCACTCGAACCGGCTCTAGTGTCGCCGAGCACACCCAACGATATCTGGCAGGATCCGGGCGACAGCATGATACTGGTGAATAAGTATGGGGTGCGCGTCACCGATGAAAAACGCACCTACAACGACCGTACCAAGATACATTTCTACTGGGACCCAGTGGAACAGGAATACCCTAACCAGATTATGTTGATGATATACGACCAGCGCTCGGCTGACCTGATGGCGGGTAACTATCCCTACCCCGGCCCTAACGATGATAAGTCGCTCGTGATATCCGGGCAGACCTTCCAGGAACTGGGGACGAATATTCGGGCTCGTATCACGCAGCTCCAGTCCCAGCTTGGTATATACAAGCTGGCTGACAGCTTCGAAACCAACCTGGCAGCCACTGTTGCCAAATTCAACCAGTTCGCCAATTCCGGCTTGGATACGGATTTCAAACGCGGCTTGTATCCCTATGACACGAGCTGGTATCTGGCATTTTCGACGCCCAAAGCAGGGACTCAATGGCCCGCTAGCGACAAACCGAATATCACCATGTATCCCTTCCAGCCTCAGGGTCCATACTACTGCATACTGATAGCCGGTGGTACGCTGGATACTAACGGTGGTTCCAAGATCAACGAAAAAGCGCAGGTGCTGGACACAAAAGACACGCCCATACCCGGCCTCTATGGCGCAGGCAATTGTATTGCCCCGCTCATGCCGTACTACATTGCCGCAGGAGCCACCATCGGTAATGCCCTGACCTCTGGGTATATAGCAGGTATGAATTGCGTCAAAGAACCCGTAAAATAAACGGTGTCGCATAGATGGAGAATGTGGTGAATAGACAAAATCAAAGAGCAAAGTTTCTATCAGTAATACTGGCAACCATGTTGGCGATGTCGGTTCTGTTAGTTGCGTCTGCTTGTAGTTCGGGCAGCAAGGCTACTATCCCTGCCACATCAACGACTTCGTCGTCGGAAGTGAGTTTTTCTAAGGACATCCAGCCCATATTCAATAGCTATTGTGTTGTCTGCCACGAGGGCGCCGGACAGGCAGGATTGACACTGGAACCCAATCTGTCATACAGTAAGCTGGTGGGCATGCCCAGCACCGAGAGCACTGCGGAACTGCGTGTAAAACCCGGCTCGCCTGACCAGAGCTACATCATCGCCAAACTACAGGGTACGCAGGTCCAGGCTGGTGGCAGCGGAGCACAGATGCCCTATGGGTTAGCGCCGCTTTCGCAGGCCCAGATCGGCCTAGTTCAACAATGGATCGCCGAAGGCGCGCCTAATAACTAGTACTAACTAATGCGGACAAATAGTATATTCTTCTTATAGGGAAATATGGGAAAGGGTGAAACGATGAATAAAATTTTAACAGTTGCATCGATAGCACTGGTGTTATTATCGTTGTTAGCCGCAGGCATCGGTTGTTCCAAGTCGTCTACGTCAGCCGCAACCACCAAACCTTCGACGACCACGAGTGCACCGCTGCCGACCACCACCAGTTTGTCACCAACCACAACTTCCGTGCCACCGACCACAGCCAAGACTACCCCTCCAACCACGACGACGTCCGCTCTGATGACTACCGCTTCTTATCCGTCCACCACCACGACCACGACGCCCGTGCCGACGACATCCATTTATCAGGTCAAGATTGCGGGTTATGCATTCACGCCCAGCTCAATTACCGTACCGGTGGGGGCTACAGTCACCTGGATTAATCAGGACCAGGCGGATCACACGGTGACCTCTACCAATGTGCCGCCCACATTTGACCGTCCTATTGCTGGAGGAGCAACTATCAACATTACTTTTACTGTACCGGGCACGTACAATTACATCTGCGCCATTCACCCGTCCATGACAGGCGTGGTAATCGTTAAATGATGCCAAAGATGTCAAACATATTCATCTACTCAATTCCCCTAAATCCAGAGCAGCATAATGATGCATGGTTGTGAGTCTGTTAGCCACGATTTTAAGAAGTCCTATTAGGAGGGTGAGTTCCGCAGGCTACCCTAAAAACTTGGCTTGAATCAAACCGATATGCCAGCGAAGAAAGTATCCCGCAGAGAGTTTCTAAGAGAGGCTGGGCTATTGTTGGGCGGTTTCGCGCTGGGTTCTATTACGCTGGCCAACGGTTGCTCCAACTCTGGCCGCAAAAACACCTCTCCGTCTACCGCCATCAGTCAGATACCCGGGGTAATCTACAGCCCGGATACTCTACGAGCTAACCGTTTACCCCCTGGCCAACAAGCGTACAGTACATGGCCTGAATTGGAAGCCGATGGTGTCCCTCAAATCAGCCTGAGCGACTGGAGTTTCACCATTTCCGGTGAGGTTGATAGAGAGGTTACACTGAACTACGCAGACCTCACCTCGCTCATGAGTGAGCGGGTCTTCTCGGATATACATTGCGTTACCGGATGGTCGCTTTTGGGGAATCTAGGGAGGGCTTTGGCTCGCAAACGATAGCGGGACTGGTCAACCTCAAACCGAATGCCAGCTTTGTAATTGTCAGCGCCTTGGGGGGATATACAACAAATCTCACTTTATCAGATTTCTTGCAGACGGATGTCCTTTTTGCGATTAATCACAATGGTTTACCTCTTTCCGCAGAGCATGGAGGGCCTGTCAGGCTGGTAGTGCCACGCCTATACTTCTGGAAAAGCGCCAAATGGGTTACAGGTATTGATTTCACCGCTCAAGATCAACCCGGCTACTGGGAGACTCGGGGCTACAACAATCATGGCGACCCCTGGTTAGAAGAAAGATACTCTACCGACCCAAAGACATAATATGGGGAGGATAATGGGTGTCTGTTGTAAGACCTCTTCTCGAAGGAAGGTTACATTTACAGCGATGCCAAAACACAGCTATTTCAACGAATGGGAAAAAAGAAGGATAAAAAAGCAGGGGCGTTTACGACACCCCTGCTTTTTCGCTTGAGATCCTAGATATGTGTTATGACTTTATGGCGTTACGACTTTATGACAGGTCAGACACATGGCAGCGGTGCGGCCGGTGTGGTCCTGTATAGAGCCTGGAACTACATAGTAAAGACCGTTGTTCACCAAAGAACCGTGAAGCGAGCCATCCCACTCAGGAGGCAATGGGAACTCGTAATAAGTAGTGTTTGGGCCGTGGCATTGCAGACAATCACCGGTAACATCGCCTACGACAACGGCCATGTGGTCGGTGATGCTAATCGGCGTGGTAGGTAAGAAACCATCAGGAGTTTCAACCGTTGGTGGCGCTATATATAGTCGTCTCTGGCAATACTGTGGTGCTGGATGGGATGACAACTGTGGTAGCGGGGATAGTAGTAATCTTGCCGGGCAGGGTGACAGTCACCGCCGGCAAAGTGGTGGTAACAGCCGGTATTGTGACAGTTGTCGCCGACACGGTCACGGTGAGAGTCTTAGCGCAAGCGCTAAAGCCCATGACTACCAGGAGCAGTGAAAGGAACAACGAAATTAACAACCTTGCTTTCATTTTATCCTCCTTAGAATTATGAAATTGCAACAATTTATACATTACTTACGTTCACATTATATCACCAATGTCAGCAGGTGGGGGCTCAATCAACCCTTCATCGCCTTCTCATACATCTTCAGGCTGTTATCAAACTTCACACTTCTGGTATACCTCAATACCATATCCAGTGTCTCCCATCCACCCAGCCGCATGTTGATGGGATTCTATTAACCAAGTCTGCTAATTAGTGTATAATCAACCAAAATTAAGGAATAGTCCATCAGTACTTGATGCATTGTGGCGAACATTACGAAGTGAAGGGTAAGTTAGGTGAATAAAAACTGGAGTAAGAAGAAAATAAATACGATTGCCTGGATTGCGCTTTCAGTTATTGCGTTGATAGCTATTGTTCTTGGAAATTTAGTGCTGATCTTGAACAAGTAAAAAGCCTTGCAATAGGCTTCAAATCATGCCATGTGCGCAAACATGCGCGTTGCGAATATTCCGCTAATACATGAAATCCTGTTTGTATCCCGCTTGACTTAGATGCTATTCTTTATTCCGTGTCGGATACCATTGAAGGCAGGCAGCCGGTGCTGGAAGCGCTACGTTCTGGCCGATCCGTGAACCGCATACTGCTGATGCGGGATAGCGCAAGGCATGGTGCCGTGGCGGAGATACTTGTCCTGGCGCGCCAGCGGGGCATTCCCTTCGAGTATGTGGACAGGAAGATTCTGGAGAGAAGTGCCACCACTGCGGTACATCAGGGTGTGCTGGCCTACGCTGCTGCCAAGAAATACGTCAGCCTCGAAGACCTGTTATCAATCTCGCACACGAAGGGCGAGCAGCCGCTGTACTGCATCCTCGACGGGCTGGAAGACCCGCACAACCTGGGAGCTATCCTGCGCACGGCGGGCGCCGCTGGCATGCATGGCCTGATAATCCGCAACCGCAGAGAAGTGGGGCTTACACCTGTCGTGGCCAAGGCCTCGGCAGGAGCGATAGAATATGTGCCCGTGGCCAGGGTGGCCAATATCACTCAGGCTATCGAGACGCTCAAAAAGAATGGTGTCTGGGTGGTTGGTGTCGAAGCCTCCGGCAGAATGAC
>JBEKPN010000036.1:0-8220 GCA_049520695.1 Dehalococcoidales bacterium
TATGCCACCAACAGGCTGAACGGCGGGAAAATCCCCATCTGGATTGCCGATTATGTGCTGGCCTCCTACGGCACGGGGGCCGTCATGGCCGTACCGGCCCATGACGAGCGGGACTTTGTCTTCGCCCAGAAGTATGGTTTAACAACCAAGGTTGTTATCGCTCCTCCAAACTGGGACGGCTTTCCACTCAGCGCCGCCTATGTTGAGCCCGGTCATTTGGTCAACTCCGGGCGTTTCGACGGCATGCCTAGCCCATATGGCAAGACCGCTCTTTCCGAATACATACAACTACGGGGCTGGGGCAGGCGCACTGTGAGCTATAAGCTGCGCGACTGGCTCATCTCGCGCCAGCGCTACTGGGGCGCACCCATACCTATGGTATATTGCGACAAGTGCGGCATAGTGCCGGTGCCGGAATCCGATTTACCCGTTCTCCTGCCGGACGATGCCGAGTTTAAGTCTACAGGTGAGTCGCCGCTCAAGTACAGCCGGAGCTTCGTCAACACCACCTGCCCGAAGTGCAGCGGACCGGCTAAGCGCGAGACAGATACCATGGACACCTTCATGTGTTCATCGTGGTACTTCCTGCGCTACACCAGCCCGCATTTTGCGGAGGGGGCTTTCGACCCGGAGATGGTCAAGAAATGGATGCCCGTGGATATCTACACGGGCGGGGCCGACCATGCCGTAATGCACCTCTTCTACGCGCGCTTCTTCGTCAAGGCGCTGCGCGACATGGGGCTGGTCAGTTTCGGAGAGCCCTTCACGCGCCTCTTTAACCAGGGCACCATCACCTCCGACCACCAGAAGATGAGCAAGTCCAAGGGCAACGTGGTCAACCCCGACAAGTACGTTTCCGAGATGGGCGCCGACACGGTGCGTGCCTACCTCATGTTCATCGGGCCATGGGAGCAGGGCGGCGACTGGGACGATTCGGGCATTTACGGCCTGTCGCGCTGGCTCGGCCGTATCTGGAGCCTGACGCTGGAGCCTTACGAGGGCGTGGCCTGCGGCTCCGAGGGTGAGCCGGGGGTGAAGGACCTGTTGCGCGTGACGCACCAGACCATCCGCCGCGTTTCGGAAGATATGGAGCGCCTGCGCTTCAACACCATGATTTCGGCCCTCATGGAATACTCCAATTACCTGGCCAAGATAAGAGAGGCCGGCAGTGTTCCCGTGGAGGACTTCCGCGAGGCGGTGCGCACTCTGCTAAGAATGCTGGCGCCTACCGCGCCGCACTTTACCGAAGAGGTGTGGTCGCGCCTGGGCTATGAGTACAGTATCCACAACCAGCGCTGGCCGGAGTGGGACGAGAAGCTGGCGAAAGATGAAGAAATTCCCCTTATCGTGCAGGTGAACGGCAAGGTGCGCGATAAGCTCATGGTACCCGCTGCCATTAATGAGGATGAGGCGAAGAAGCTGGCACTGGAGAGCTCGAAGGTGCAGGCGCACATTGCGGGAAAGAGCGTTGCGCAGGTCATCTACGTGCCGGGCAGACTGGTAAATGTGGTGGTGAAGTAGCGTCAAAAACCCCACCTTCACCCTAGCCCCTTTCCCTCAAGGGAGAGGGGACAAAAAAATAAGGAGAACATATTGGGAATCTTTAAAATATCCTTCATCGGAGGGGGCAACATGGGGCAGGCCATGGCCGCCGCCGTCATCAAAAACCACCTGGCCAAGCCGCAGGATGTCTCCATCAGCGACGTCAGCCAGCCCATCCTTGACAGCCGCAAACAGGAGTTGGGTGTCTTCACCTCTACCAACAATCTCGAAGTGGCCGGACGCGGCGAGATTATAGTCCTCTCGATCAAGCCTCAAACGCTGGGCGGCGTAATGGCCGAGTTGAGCGGGAAGCTTAACCCCAAGTCGCTGGTTTTCTCCATTATCGCGGGAAAGAAAATGGAGACGCTGGTGGAGGGGCTCAAGCACCAGGCGGTGGTACGCGCCATGCCCAATACCCCGGCACAGATTGGTAAGGGCATGACTGTCTGGACAGCCACGCGCAACGTCACGCCGGCGCAGCGAGTCAACGCCGAGGCCATTGTCTCGGTGATGGGTAAAGGCATATACGCGGGTTATGAGTCCTATCTCGACCTGGCCACGGCCGTCAGCGGCTCCGGCCCGGCCTACGTCTTCTTTTTCATGGAAGCGCTTATGGCAGCCGCGAAAGAAATCGGCATGCCCGAAGACATGGCTAAAACATTGGTATTTCAGACCATACTCGGCTCGGCAGAGTACGCTCAGGCATCAGGCAAAGAACTGGCGGAGCTGCGGCGCAACGTGACCTCTCCCGGCGGCACCACTGCCGAAGCTCTCAAAGTGTTTGAGCAGGGCGATTTGACGGGGCTAGTCAAAAAGGCAGTGGCGGCGGCCTACCGCCGCGCTCAGGAGTTGGGGAGTTGACAGAGTAAATCCGGGATTCTATTATCGAAACACGAAACAAATTCTAATTACCAAAATATCAATGTTTTTAAATATTGGGATTTCGATATTGCTTCGGATTTCGTGCTTGGGGTTGATGGGTATACTCATAAATAGGGGAGGTTAAAATGAATTGGCTCGATATCCTTATTCTCGTCAGTTTGGCGGCTTCGGTCATCGGCGGGCTGGCCACTGGGTTTGTGCGCGGCGCGGTCAACCTGGCGGGCCTGATACTGGGAATTGTCCTGGCGGGCAGATTCTATGAGACCCTGGGTGGCCGAATCAGCTTCATCCACAATACGGACATCGCCAATGCCGTTGCCTTTGTGGTCATCATAGTGGTCGCTATGATACTGGCCGGGCTGGTGGGCGGGTTGCTGCGCAAAATCATCTCAGGAATAATGCTGGGCTGGCTCGATCACCTGCTGGGCGCAGTTCTGGGGCTATTCATCGGGGCGGTCTCGTTGGGAGCTTTGCTGGTGCTGTGGGTCAAGTTTTCCCCTGGCTCCGCTGGAGTAGTTTCCAGCTCTGTGTTGGCCAAAATATTGCTGGACAATTTCCCGCTGGTGTTGAACCTGTTGCCGAGCAGCTTCGACAGCGTCAAGAATTTTTTCGCATAGAGGTTATCGCGCTATCTCTGGGGGGCGGGTTTGTCAACCGTCCCAGCGTATCTGAACGTGCTGAAACCCGTCCGCTGAAGAATTTATGGCGAAGAAAATACCGTCTAAGTTACTTTGGGCGTCTCGCCGGGGTGAGACTTCCTCCATTTTGCCATAAGCTGATCGCGGCTCTCTTGATGTGCCGGGTCGGGGGTAACGGAGCCCACCGGGCAGATCTCGAAGCATTGCTGCTTGGCGAAGCTGCCGACGCACTCGGTGCAGAGTTCCGGGTCTATCACATATATGGTTTTGCCTTCTTTGATGGCCTTGTTGGGGCATTCGGGTTCGCAAGCCCCGCAGCTTATGCAGTCGTCGGTAATCTTATATGCCATTTAAACCATCCTCCTGATTTGTCTATATCAATATACAATATTCTTTAGAGCAATGCCTCTTTGTTGACCTTCTCCCCGCTTTTGGGATACGCTTCGAATCTCAAAGTGCCTTTAAAAGGATATCAAATTACTTGCTGGTAGCCACCTTCTTCTTCACGGCCTGGGCCACATTCGGGGGAACCCAATCGTTAACCTTGCCACCTAGCCGCGCCACCTCTTTCAGCAGGCTGGAGCTAAGGAACTGATACTGCGGGCTGGCCATGAAGCAGACCATCTCCAGCTCCGGCGAGAGCTTGTTGGTCATCATGGCCAGGTCGAACTCGAATTCGAAATCAGCGCTCACCCTCAGGCCACGCACCATCACGGTTGCGCCGACCTTTCTGGCGAAGACCACGGTCAGACCGCTGTATGGCTGAACTTCTACGTTAGGCACGTTTTTAATGGCTTTGCGTGCCAGCCCCACCCTTTCGGCCTGGCTGAACATGAGCTTCTTTTCCGGCGTGTCGTAAACCCCGATGATGACCTTGTCGAACACGCGGGCGGCGCGTTGCGCCACGTCCAGGTGCCCGTTAGTGATAGGGTCGAAGCTGCCGGGGTAGATAGCAATGGTCAAGATGTCTACTCCTTTCGGTATATGGCGATGGTGCTGTCGCCGTGGCGGTATTCGCGTTTCATGACTAGTGTTCCGTATCTCGCTTCCAGTTTGAATCTGGATGAGTGGGTGATGACCACCGTCGTCCCTTTCCCCACCAGTTTCGATGCCGCCAGTTGTTCTATAGTCGCTCCAATGCCGGTGTCCTTGTAGGGCGGGTCCATCAGAACGATGTTGTATGCCCCGTCCAGCACAGAAATGGCCCGGCTAACCGTTGTGCAGTGCACCCTGGCTTGTCCGCCGAGCCGGGTTTTCTCAAGATTTTCCTTGATTATAGCACAGCAGCGTGGTTCCTGGTCAACGAAATCCACGCTGCCGGCGCCCCGACTGAGGGCCTCGATGCCCAGCGACCCCGAGCCCGCAAAGAGGTCGAGCACGCGTTCCCAATTGTCCACCGAGGAGTCCAGGATGGAGAAGATGGCACCTCTAACCAGCTCGGTGGCCGGGCGGGTGGGGGTGCCCTTGGGGACCTTTAGTGGAAAGCCCTTGGCGCTGCCGGCAATGACTCTCATATGGGTAATTATAGCCTATTGGTGTTGTCAGAATCTCTATGATGCAAAACCCATGTATATTTACAGAATACATTTGATATTGCTATGCACTTCGAAGATTTGGCTTTAGACAAAGGAAATGCCCCCGAAATCCTGGGATCAATGGGCTTTACCCAGTTTTGCGAATTGGTTTGCCGGTCAAGAACTCCTTATTTAAATCAAGCGGCAAGCTTTCTTAAAGACACATCGCCGGCGACAATGCGCTCTATGCTACCGGCGTCTGTTTTCAGCAGCAGGAAGCCGTCGCCGTCAATATCCAGCGCTTCTCCCGTCAGGCGCTCCCCGCCATCCGTGATCTCCACCTGAGAGCCGATGGTATTGCTGAGGCTTTTCCATTCTTGCCGGATATTTTCAAAGCCACCCGCCAGATAGTGGCGATAAACCGCCTCAAGCTCGGTTAAAAAACGCTGCACCAGAGCTACACGGGATATGGTGCGGCCGCACTCGGACTGAAGCGAAGTGGCAATGTCGCGGACAGGCTCTGGCAAATCTGATTCACGCGTGTTCACATTGATGCCGATACCCAGGATGACATGGTTGATGCAGTCTGACTCACAGCTCATCTCGGTGAGAATGCCGGCTACTTTTTTGCCACCCACCAGGATGTCGTTGGGCCACTTAATGTCCGGTTTAAGACCGGTTACGGCCCGGATAGCTCTGGCCGTGGCCACGCCGGCAACCAGGGGAATTTGCACAATCTGAGCGGGTTTCAACCCCGGTCTCAAAATGACGGAAAGGCAAACCCCGGCGCCCGGTGTAGAAATCCAACTCCGGCCTTTCCTGCCCCTGCCTCGGGTCTGAGTCTCAGCGATGACCACAAGCCCCTCAGGTTCTCCGCCGCGGGCCAGTTCCGCGGCCATGTCCTGAGTCGAGGCGCATTCGTCGCGACAAATGATGCGTTTTACGAAGCTCTGAGCGGTAAGACCACGGCGGATTTCTTCAGGCAGCAGAAGGTCGGGACAGGAAATCAGCGAGTAGCCTTTGCGGGGCGAGGAGTCAATAATATATCCCTGGTGGCGCAACTCATGGACGCATTTCCAGACCGCGGCTCGCGATACTCCGAGTTTCTTCCCCAGCGCTTCGCCCGAAAGCGGCTTTTTCCCCTGCCTGAGGGCTTCAAGAACGGACTGCTTCACTTGCTGCGCATTATATCAGGCTGCCCGCGCCTATGTAAACTTGCGTGGCGCTTGGCGGTTGACATACGCCTTGCGTTAAAATGGAGCTGGTTAATTTTGGCCGGCGGCATGTTTTTTAGGCAGCTATTATGCTATGATTATTCTGCTATGTCGTAGACTGTTCTGGCAGACAGCCACAAATGTCTGGCGGCAGTATCCATCGCCTCACGGGACAGATAGCCGAAGTGGTTCTATATTTCATGAAAGATAAGAATGAGGCTGCCCCTCGCTTTTATACCTGCATAAATATCGTCAAACTGCTGCATATCGTGAATTCCCCAGGAGACGGTGAAGCTGAGTTATGCAGAAAACCGCGCAGTATGGCCAAATAGGATGGCCAGTCTTTTCCTAACGAGAGGACGCGGTTTCAGTAGGGGAGGGTTTAAAACCTTCCTAAAATACATTTATTCTGATGAATTGGGTTCTGAGGTTAAGTTATCAACCATATCCGCCATGACGCAGGCCTGTTTGCCTCTCTCAAGAGCTTGTGCTACTATACGATTTTTGTGAAAGGAGTAGTCGAATATGACTATTGACGATAAACTGAGCCGCATGGAGGCGCTGCGCAAGGGGACCAGCAACACAGAGCGCATCGCCGCCCAGCATGCCCGCGGCAAGCTCACCGCCCGCGAGAGGATAGAACTATTGCTCGACCCCGACACCTTCCATGAGATGGGTGGCTTCGTAACCCATCGCGCCACCGATTTCGGCATGTCTGACCAGAAGGAATACTCCGACGCCGTCGTCACCGGCTCAGGAGAGATTGACGGCCGCCCTGTTTTTGTCTTCTCTCAGGATTTTACCTTCATCGGTGGCACAATTTCTGAAGTGGTAGGGCAGAAGGTGGGGCAGGTGATGGACAGAGCGCTGGAGCGCGGCATGCCCGTCATCGGCATCTACGACTCTGGCGGCGCGCGCATCCAGGAGGGCGTGGCCAGCCTGGCGGGCGTGGGTGAGATGCTGCTGCGCAACGCCCGCTGTTCGGGAGCCATCCCGCAGATAGCCGTGGTGGTAGGACCCAGCGCGGGTGGAGCCGTCTATTCCCCCGCCCTGTGCGACTTCATCTTCACCGTCAAGAGAATCACCCAGATGTACATCACCGGCCCGGACGTGGTGCGCTCGGTGACCAACGAGGTGGTCAGCCACCAGGAGCTGGGTGGGGCCGAGGTGCACAACCAGAAAAGCGGCGTGGCGCACTTCCTTTATGACAACGAACAGGAGTGTTTTAAACAGGTGCGACGCCTGTTGAGCTTCCTGCCGCAAAACTGCAACGCCAAGCCCAAGGCCCTTCAGACGAGCGATCCGCCCGAGCGCACTGACGAGGCCCTTTTCACGCTGGTGCCCGATGATCCGCGCCTGCCCTACGACATGAAGAAGGTCATCAACACCATCGTGGATAACGGCGACTTTATGGAGGTACAGGAGCGCTTTGCCCCCAATATCATCTGCGGGCTGGCGCACCTGGGGGGCAACGCCATCGGCGTGGTGGCGCAGCAGCCTTCTGTCCTGGCAGGAACAATCGATATTAATGCCTCGGTAAAAGCGGCGCGTTTCGTGCGCTTCTGCGACGCCTTCAACATACCGCTGGTGAGTCTGGTGGACGTTCCCGGATTCATGCCCGGTACCGAGCAGGAACATGGCGGCATCATCCGCCACGGGGCCAAGCTGATCTACGCCTACGCCGAGGCCACTGTGCCCAAGCTGACCGTCATCACGCGCAAAGCCTACGGCGGGGCTTATATCGTCATGAGCTCGCACCATTTGAAGGGCGATATTAACTACGCTTGGCCGGGGGCCGAGATAGCAGTCATGGGGGCGGAGGCGGCCGTCAACATCATCTTCCGCAAGGTGATTGCCGAGGCGCCCAATAAAGAGGAAATGCGCAAGAAGCTGGTGGAAGAATACAGAGCCAGGTTCGACAATCCCTTGCAGGCGGCGGGGCTGGGCTATATAGACGATATTATCGACCCGCGCCGCACGCGCCCCATGCTGATACAGGCGCTGGAAATGCTCAAGGATAAGTGCCAGAAACTGCCGCAGAAAAAGCACGGGAATATTCCGCTGTAAGTGCCTGTGAAAAGCGGAGTATCCAAATTTATAGGGGCGGTTCAAAACCCGCATTTTAGATAAGCCCTTGCAGGATTATTAGCAAGGCCATGATTAGGATTTACACCGCGAGGCTACGCATGCGGCGCCTTTAAACTCGCATAAAATCCCATAAATAAACGAATTCACACTACGTGCTATTACAGGCGAATTACGGAATACGGCCATAGGTGAATATGATACAATTACGTTTAGGGCAGTACAGTGACCCGCCCCCAATAGTTGTACCACTTACAGAGTTAGTGTCACGAGCATTTTAGCTTCAGGCGCCGGTGGCTTGTAGCCCTTGGCGCTGTGCGGTCGGATCTGATTATATTCCCTCCT
>JBEKPN010000037.1:0-8018 GCA_049520695.1 Dehalococcoidales bacterium
CGGCCATCAAACGTATGCTGTGGCTGCTGCCACATGAACAGCCGCTCTACATCATGCCGGTGGGCCAACCGGCGCAGGGAGACAAGATTGACTGAACTAGCACAGCTAACCATCCACGCAGCGCATAAACTGCTCAAGTCAAAACAGCTATCATCGGTCGAACTGACCAGGTCCATGCTCGAACGCATACAGACTCTCGACCCCCAAATAAAGGCTTTCATGACCGTCACCGCAGAGCTGGCGCTGAGACAGGCCGCTCAGGCGGATAAAAAAATAGCCAGCGGAGAGTGCCATCCGCTGACCGGCGTTCCCGCCGTCATGAAGGACGTGCTGTGCACCAAAGGAGTGCGCACTACCTGTTCTTCCAGGATGCTGGAAAACTTTGTGCCACCCTACAACGCCAGCGTCATCGAGAAACTTTACGCTCAGGGCATGGTGCTGCTGGGAAAGACCAACATGGACGAGTTCGCCATGGGCTCTTCCACCGAGAACTCGGCCTTTTTCACCACGCATAACCCCTGGGACCTGGAAAGAGTGCCCGGCGGGTCTTCCGGCGGCTCGGCGGCGGCGGTGGCAGCGGGAGAGGGCTGCTACGCCCTCGGCTCGGACACGGGCGGCAGCATCAGGCAGCCGGCGGGCTTTTGCAGCATCACCGGCCTCAAGCCCACCTACGGCAGGGTCAGCCGCTACGGGCTGATAGCCTTCGCATCATCTCTCGACCAGATCGGCCCCATGACGCAGGACGTGACGGATTGCGCCATAGTTATGAACACCATTTCCGGCCACGACGAGAGGGATTCGACATCTGTCGCCCGCGAGGTGCCGGACTATACAGAAAGTCTTAACAGAGATATAGAAGGCATACAACTCGGCATCCCCAAAGAGTATTTCGTGGAAGGCATGCAGCCGGAGGTTGCCCAGGCCATGGAAGCGGCCATCGCCAAACTGGAAGAGCTGGGGGCAATTATTGACCGTAACGTTAGTTTACCCAGCACGCCCTACGCGCTGGCGGTGTATTACATCATCGCCCCCTCCGAGGCTTCGGCCAACCTGGCGCGCTACGACGGCGTCAAATACGGCTTTTCCTACCAGGGCACTGACAGCATGTGGGAGGCTATGGAGAAGACGCGCCAGTTCGGCTTCGGTCCGGAGGTCAAGCGACGCATCATGCTGGGAACATACGCGCTTTCAGCCGGATATTACGACGCCTATTACCTCAAGGCGCAGAAGGTGCGCACATTAATCAGAATGGAGTTCGAGCGGGCTTTCGAAAAGTACGACGCACTCATCACGCCCACCTCGCCCACCGTACCTTTCAAAGCGGGCGAGAAGGCGGACGACCCCCTGGCCATGTACCTGAGCGATGTGTGCACGCTGCCTATCAACATCGCCGGCGTGCCCGCCATTTCCATTCCGGCGGGCTTTGCGGGCGGGCTGCCCGTAGGACTCCAAATAATCGCCAAACCCTTCGCCGAGGAGACCATCCTGCGCATCGCCCACGCCTACGAGCAAGCGACGGGCTGGCAGAAGATAAAGCCGAAGTTGTAGAGGGGGAAGAAAAACCCCTTACCTAGCCTCTCCCAATGAGGGGAGAGGAAATCAAGAAATGCGCAAGGCGAGTATCGGAAAAGCTCTCCCTTAATCCCTCCTTTCGGGGTGGGGGGAAGCAACTTAGCATCTGGGAGAAGTTCGGAGGAAAAAAGTGCCACAGACTATAGAATTGGTATTGCGCCTCTTACTGGCTGCTGTCATGGGAGCCGCCATCGGCGCTCAGCGCGAATGGAGTGGTAAGCCTGCGGGGCTAAGGACTCTGGCCCTTATTTCTCTTGGGGCTGCTTTGTTTGCCGTCATCTCCGAATATGGCTTCACTGGCGGTAACCCTTCAATGATCGCTGCGGGAGTGGTTACCGGGGTAGGTTTTCTCGGTGCCGGTGCGATATTGCATCACCAAAGCGGCGTAGAAGGCCTGACTACAGCCGCGACTGCTTGGGTCGCAGCCGGTGTTGGTCTTGCTGCAGGTTCAGGATTCTATTTACTCTCGATAACTGTCACTGTAATAGTGTTAATTATCCTCTTTATACCGCATATACCGCCTCGCAAATGACCTTCCCCCATATAAGCATTTTCTGGTTAGAATAGGTATAATCGTCTATAAAGTTAGTTTTATTTGTCCTCGAAGGGGATAAGGGGAATGTGAGATGCCTGAACCAACCGAGTGGTACCGCACAATCGAGACCGGCGTCGAGTCGCTCAAAGCGCGTATCGGCGCGCCCGATGCCAGAGACTACCACCTCGACCGCTTTCTCAAGATGGCCGGCCGCGTTGATGAGTTCGCCCCCACCTGCCCCAAATGCCGCCTGTTCCAGCCTGAGATAGACAAGATGCTGCGCGACCTGGCTGCCAACGCCCCGCAGATTCTCAAGGAGCAAAAGAGAACCTTCCTCGGCGGTATGGAAGCCATTCTGAGCCACCTGCAAAAAATTCACGGGCTCATAAGCGAGGGACAAAACGTAGGATTGTGGCTGGCTATCGGCACGGCGCTCGGGTTGGCGCTGGGTGCGGGTTTCCGTAACCCGGCTCTCGGCATACCTATCGGAGTGGCGCTGGGACTGGTCATTGGTGTCATTCTAGACGCCAGAGCCAAAAAAGAGGGCAGGGTAATCTAGCTCAGTAAAATGTCTTTGCGAGTCCCGATACTCCTGAGCCTGCACTGAGTCCTTCGGCGGAAGGACGAATGTGTGTCAATCCCCGTGAGTAGTCGCCCGCTGCCTATCACCCTCTTCCAAAAGGACAAAGGCTAGTGTTTGCGATAATTCGGTAATTCTCAGCTGTCATGCCGTTATCCGAGATTCCCTGCCAGTCTACGGAGTTTTAAGAGTTTCCCGGAGGAGTAGGTGCCTCCACCAGCTTTTCTCCAGCACGGAAAGCCTCTTTGAGGGCTTCTGGATTATCTGAAATCTGTGCCCGGCCTTCGATGCCGGAAAAAGCCACTATACCGACGTACTTGATGTCCAGGCTGGCGAAAAAGGCCTTGACAGTCGCCAGAGCCGGCTCGAAAAGATGCTCTCCTGTGCGCCCGCCCACTGATACGAAAAGCCCCCTGCGCTCACGAGCGTCGCCGAGAGGCGGGATTTTCAGAAGGTATTTTCTGACCCATAGCGCCTGCGCCCGGTCTATCAACGCTTTTAACTGCGAAGGCAGGCCCATGAATTGTAATGGTGCCGCCAGTACCACGCGGTCGGCCTGTTCCATCTCCTTATAAACCTGCTGCGTGTCGTCCTGAAAGTGGCATTCCCCTGTGCGTATGCAGGAGTCGCAGTGGTCGCACGCCATGATGTTCAGATTAGCCACGTGTATCAGTTTGGTCTCCGCACCCTGGCTTTCGGCGCCCTTGAGCACCTCACCCAGCAATATATCGGTATTGCTGCCGAAGCGTGGGCTGCCGGCTATTCCCAGTACTTTCAATCGAGCCCCTCCGATACGAGTTTCAAGATAGCCTTTTCCCTGGCCTGCATCTTTTTCTGACGTTCCGGCTGGTCATGGTCATAACCCACGAGATGCAGCACGCCATGGATGAGCAGGATAGCAACCTCTTTTTTGGCGGAGTGCCCATGCTCTCCCGCCTGTATCTCAGCCTGCGGATAGGAGATGATGACCTCGCCCAGGTGGGCGGCGTCCTCAGCCGGAAAAATGAAATCAGGAGCATCCAACGGACCTTTTTCCCTCATGGCGAACGAGAGCACATCGGTGGGCTCATCCTCGTCCATGTACTCCTTATGCAGCTGCCGCATCTTATCCTGGCCCGTAATGAGTATGCCCATTTCGGCATCAGTCTGCTTTTCAGCGGTCAACGCTTGTGACGCAACCTGGCGCAACCAACCCTCATTGAGGGTATGCTCGAATCCCTCGTCAAAAAGAATGTTTATTTCCATCGTTCTATGATAACACAGGGTAATGGGAGGCTCAATCCAGGCAAAGCTTCGGATGTATATCTGGCTCTCACCCTCACCTTCCTCCTCTCCCGTCGAGGGAGAGGAGATTTGAAAAAAGACCCGCAAAAAAACAGTCAACCTTTGAGCTAAACAGGCTGTTATGATATAGTAATGCATGCCAAACGGGAGGGATCGCATAGTGGCCTAGTGCGGGCGCCTGCTAAGCGCTTGCCCTGAGAAATCAGGGTCGAGAGTTCGAATCTCTCTCCCTCCGCCATCGACTTAGACTACCTTATAGTTACATTCCTGACCCCGCTTGAAGTCACCTGTTATTTAAGCTAAGTTATTATCTTAGAATTTAGTTTTACAAATCTCCACTGAGGTGTTTATGGAATTCGAGCTAAACTCCCTACCAAAAGATGCTTCAAGTGAACAGGTCATTGAAGAAATAAGAAGGGTAGACTCAGTTGTCAACAAAACTTATTTAACTAGAGCTGATTTTACGAAACATAGCAAGATTTCCCCATCGACTGTTTCAAGACGGTTTGGGGGTTGGCGTAGCGCGCTAGAAACAGCCGGAATTGGTGACAAATATTCCGGAAGAACAATTTCCGATAAAATGCGCTTACAAAAGTCAAAATACCTAACGAATGAAGAGGTACTTAACGAGTTAAGAAAGATAGCCGAGGGGTTACGTAAAACTTCTATTACGTATGAGGATTTGAACAATTCAGAAATCATTAGCGCTGCAATAGTAAGGCGGCGTTTTGGTTCATGGGAAACTGGAATCCACAAAGCTGGATTAGAATTATCAGATATGGCACACCGGAAAATCTCTGACGAAGAATATTTCGAAAACATCCTCAAGGTGTGGGAGCATCATGGTAAACAACCAAAATACAAGGAAATGAACGCTGCTCCTTCGAATATTAGTGCTGGTGCCTATGAACATCGCTTTGGAGGTTGGAGAAAAGCATTAGAAGCATTTGTTCAACGAATGAACCAAGAACCAGGAGAGATGAATACCCCACCAAGCACAGCTAAAGAGAATACTAGAACATTCACCAAAATCAACCCACCACTTCATTTAGCGGCAGACATACATTCTGTTAGCCTTGGATTAAGATATCGCGTTCTGAATCGAGATCATTTCAAATGTGTCAAATGCGGAGCCAGCCCAGCTACCAGCCCAAACTGTCAACTCCACGCCGACCATGTCATTCCTTTCTCAAAAGGGGGGAAAACTGTAGAAGCGAACTTGCAAACACTATGCGACAAGTGCAATTTGGGGAAGGGAAATAGACACTCTGAGTAGCAAATGCCCGCATATTATATCTGGACCATAGGCTGTCAGATGAACCGCGCCGAGTCGGAGCGGCTGGAAGCACGTTTCGCCTCTCACGGCTATTCGCCCGCCGCCTGCGCCGAGGAAGCCGACGTTATTGTGGTCAATTCCTGCGTGGTGCGTCAGCATGCCGAAGACAAGGTGGTCAATAAGCTCTACAACCTCAAGAGGCTCAAGCGCGATCGCCCCGGCCTGCGCATTGCCCTCACCGGGTGTTTCGTCGGCCAGGATACCGCCGAACTGCAAAAACGATTCCCATATGTGGACGATTTTCTCAAACCCGGTGCAATCCCGCACTGGCTGCAAAAAGAGGATGGCTCGACCGTCCTGTCCCGGAGCACCGCCGTGACCACCTTCGTGCCTATCATCCAGGGTTGCAACAATTT
Organism: Dehalococcoidales bacterium; assembly: GCA_049520695.1. Lineage (GTDB taxonomy): Bacteria > Chloroflexota > Dehalococcoidia > Dehalococcoidales > UBA1222 > SURF-27. The sequence continues at coordinate 5,664 of JBEKPN010000037.1, forward strand.
CTGCAGCTACTGCATAGTGCCCTACCGCCGGGGGCGCGAGGTGAGCCGCCCCGTTGCCAAGATCGTCTGCGAGGTCAGTGAGTTAGTGCGTCGCGGCGTTAAAGAGGTGACGCTGGTGGGACAGAACGTGGATTCCTACGGTCACGACCTCCCCGGAAAGCCTGCCCTCGCCGCGCTACTGGAAGAGCTAAGCTGCATAAATGGACTCCTGCGCATACGTTTTCTCACCAATCACCCCAAGGACATAAGCCCGCACCTCATCTCTGCCATGGCGCGGCTGAATAAAGTGTGCCGCCAGATAAACCTGCCGGTGCAGGCCGGAGACGATACCATTCTGGAAGCCATGCACCGGGGCTACACAGCCGCAGAGTACCGCGAACTCGTTGAAAGGCTGCGGATCGCCCTGCCGGATATCGCCATCACCACCGATGTCATCGTCGGTTTCCCGGGCGAGAGCGAAGAGCAATTCCGCCAAACATACAATCTGCTGGCAGAGCTGAAATTCGATGCCGTACATGTAGCCTCCTACTCTCCCCGACCCGGCACGCTGGCCGCCCGTAAATACGCCGACGACGTGCCGGCGGAAGTCAAAAAGGCCAGGCTGAACGCCGTCGAGGGGTTCCAGGGAAAAATCGCGGCGGAGATAAATGCCCGCATGCTGGGACAGACAGTGGAGGTGCTGGTGGAGGGGCAAAACAAAGGCCGCTGGCAGGGACGTACACGCAGCGACAAAATAGTGTTCTTTAGCGGAGGAGCCGACCTCATTGGCAAGATGGTTATGGTAACCATCAAAAAGACTGGCCCGTGGTCACTGCAAGGCACTGCAACCATTGAGTAGACACACTCTGTGGCAATGAGGCTCATGAAGTGCTAAACTGGTATTCCTCAGAGTGAGAAAACCGTCGCTCGATTTCGAATAAATACATCTCGGATGAACCAAATTTTCAGGAGGCACAATGGGAACTGATGCAAGCAGCACATGGATAATGGTTGGTTTCCTGGCATTAATGTTCGTGGCCTTCTACTTCCTGCTTATCCGCCCGCAGCGCAAACGCCAGCAGGAACAGGCCCAACTGGCGGCTAAAATACAGCCGGGTGACCGCGTTATTACCTGGTCCGGTATATACGGAGAGGTTGTGAGCGCTAATGAAGATACTATCGTCATCCGCGTGGAATCAGGCGCCACCATACGCATGGCGCGTTTGTCTGTAGCTCAAAAACAAGCCGAATCCTCCAAATAATCTTCAGTTGACAGGAGCCATCCGTTAAAAATTACGACTATATCATAGTCGGCAGCGGCATTGCCGGCCTCTACTGCGCCCTTCTCGCCAGGGAGCACGGCAGTGTGCTGCTGGTCACCAAGGGCAGTATCGACGACTGCAATACGCGCCACGCCCAGGGGGGCATCGCCGCTGCCATCGGAGTGAAGGACTCCCCCGAACTGCACTTCAAGGACACCGTCTCCGCCGGCGCAGGGCTGTGCAACGAAGAAGCGGTGCGCATCCTTACCATTGAAGCCCCCGACCGCATCGCCGACCTGGTCAAATTCGGCGTCCCCTTCGATACCTTCAACGGGGAGATAGCCCTTACCCGCGAAGCCGCCCACAGCATGCCCCGCATCCTGCACGCGGGAGGAGATGCCACCGGCGCCCAGATAGAGACCACCCTCAGCCGCCAGATAAGGATGGCACAGATCCCTGTTCTGGAACACTGCCTGGCCACGCTTATCATTCTGGAAAACAGGCGCGTTTGCGGCCTTGAGACCTTCGACACCCTTACCTGCGAAGCGCAGCAGTTCGGCTGCCGCCACCTCATACTGGCCACCGGCGGGGCGGGGCAGCTCTTCAAATTCACCACCAACCCGGAAGTGGCCACCGGCGACGGCATTGCGCTGGCTTACAGGGCCGGGGCGGACATTGTGGACATGGAGTTTTTCCAGTTCCACCCCACCGCTTTACACCTGCCCGGCGTGGAACCATTCCTCATCTCGGAGGCCGTGCGCGGCGAGGGCGGCATATTGCGCAATACAAAAGGCGAGGCTTTCATGAAAGCCTACACATCACAGGCGGAACTTGCCCCACGCGATGTGGTGGCACGCAGCATCGTGAGCGAAATGGGCAAAACCGGTGCCGATCACGTTTATATAGACATCACGCACCAACCGGCATCCATCACCGCCGCCCGCTTCCCCCAGATATATCACTACTGCCTGGAACACGGGCTGGATATGGCGCGCGACATGATTCCGGTGGCTCCGGCCGCCCACTACATGATAGGGGGCATCCGCGTCAATACCTGGGGCGAGTCCAGCTTGCCGGGTCTCTTCGCCGCCGGCGAAGTGGCCTGCACCGGCGT
>JBEKPN010000038.1:0-7979 GCA_049520695.1 Dehalococcoidales bacterium
CTATCGACCCGGTGCGCTTCATCGGCAACCGCTCGTCCGGCAAGATGGGCTACGCCCTGGCCGAGGCCGCCCGCGACAGGGGTGCATCGGTGACGCTCATCTCTACCACCAGCCTGCCCGAACCCGCCGGTATGGATGTCATTTATGTTGAGAGCGCTGCCCAGATGCTCGATGCTGTGCAGAAAGCCGCCAAGGAAGCCGAGGCGCTGGTGATGGCGGCGGCGGTGGCCGATTTCCGCCCGAAGGTAATGGCTAAATCTAAGATTAAGAAAGCTGCGCTTTCGCTTGACCTGGAGCTGGAGCGCACACCCGACATCCTGGCCGAGGTTGACGGCAACTTTATCCGCGTGGGTTTCGCCGCCGAAAGCGAAAATCTCGTGATTAACGCCAAAAAGAAGCTGGCGGACAAGGTGCTCGACCTCATCGTGGCGAATGACGTCACGGCCAAGGGCAGCGGCTTCGGCTCGGACACCAACAAGGTGACGCTCATCAGCCGCGACGGCAACGAGAAAGATCTACCCCTCATGACCAAGCGCGAGGTGGCGGATAAGGTGTGGGACTGGGTGGTGGCGAACGAGTAAATGATTATCTTAATTATAGAAATGGTGATAATAAACGGAGGCAAAATTGGTTAAAAGAATAGTATCTATAAACTTACGCGCTTTCGTTTAGTTTTTAATAACCTTGTATTTCCGCTTTTCAATAGTCAATAGATATTGACAAAGACTTTCCTTCGATATTTAACAGTCTCGCTCGATAATAGTCAGCCAATTAGTCGGTCAGGATAAAAAAGGGGAAAGTATTGATGAAAAGTAAATATTCTGGTTTTCTTCTGGTTGTGGTGAGCTTGGTTTTGAGCACTTTTATCATTGGATGCAATAAGGCTACCACGTCCACTACCACGACTCCCCCGCCCACGACGACGACTACAACCACAACTCTTCCACTCACGACGACGACAAGCAAACCGCCCACGACGACTACCACCACGACTCCTCCACCCACAACTAGTGCCATTTCTACTTCAACAACTAATACGACCACAGCCCAAACCCCAACATTCACTCCGCTGGTCAGAGTCTCAGCCGGGGATTATGAGCCACAGTACTTGCAAACGGCCACGCCGCTAAACTCCACAAAAACTTCAGGAAGGGGTAATTACTGGACGGTGACGGTTATCAGGGCGGGTTACTTTAGTACCTCATCCTCTGGCAACAGCATTAATTACCTCAGGATTGATATGCAGGTTTTTTACACAAGTGGAGAAGCAGTAGATGGTACATTCAGTGGACTCGGCAGTATTGCGGTTAGTTCACCTAACGCACAATACCAATTTGATTCTGTTGATAGTACCCTCGAGGTGGCGGACAAATATTTTACGTTTGATTCTCCTCCGGCTACTGGATATTGGATATTTCAGGTTCAGGGCACCTTAGCCTCATTGAACACTGCACAATTGTCATTTACGGGGGGCAACAACACTGGTACCCAGTGGTTGTTTCAGTTATAGTTAGTAATCTTATTGTCGGTTTGGCCCAAAAGACAAGATTCACTTGCAAAACGATTTTGGGAGGCTGGGATTATACCCCCACCTCCCTGGTTATTATCGGATTGTAACCTTCGATTTTTGCGAGATGGTTTTAGGCATAAGAGCTCCAGTGTGTGAGGTGACAGTCCATATTATTTGGTTTGCATTTGTATTTATTTAGAGTCTACATTCAAAACTTTTCCCCGCCTTCCGCTTTTTTAGGCACTCCCCAGCTATAAGTGATAAAACAGGCCACTTATATTTATAAAAGGACGAGCGGCCTGACAGACCAACCCGTTCCCGAACTTCCCCAAGGCCTACGAGCCGCACCAGATCGAGCAAAAAGTGGTTTGCCACTATGAGGGCATGAGATTATAATTATCACACCTTGAACACGGCGAAACCAGACCTCAGTGTGCAATTGGCACCTCGCAATCGGCGCGGGTTGTTGCTGGCCAACCCGGTGATGACGGCTTCCGGCACCTTCGGCTACGGCGAAGAAATGAGCCGGTTGTGCGACATCCAGCGCCTAGGGGCCATTATCTGCAAGGGGACAACGCTCGCGCCGCGCGAGGGTAATAAACAGCCGCGTATCGCCGAGACGCCTGACGGCATGCTCAACGCCATCGGCCTGCAAAACATGGGGGTAGATGCCCTCATCCGCGACAAAGCCCTGCTGTGGGCTAAATGGAAAGTTCCGGTCATCGTCAACATCGCCGAAGAGAGCCTGGAGGAGTATGCCGAGCTGGCGAAGCGGCTGGACAGCGTGCCCGGCGTGAGCGGCATAGAGGTCAACATCAGTTGCCCCAACGTGGCTGCGGGCTGCATGGAGTTCGGTTCCAACCCGGCCTCCGCCGCCTCGGTTACCAAAGCGGTAAGGCAGGCCACTTCATTGCCAGTAATCGTGAAACTTACACCCAATGCCGCCGACATCGTCGGCATAGCGCAGGCAGTGGCTGAAGCCGGAGCGGATGCTATATCCCTCATCAATACGCTAAAGGGTATGGCCATAGACATCAAAAAGCGCAAGCCCATTCTGGGCAACACCACCGGTGGGCTGTCCGGCCCCGCCGTCAAGCCGGTGGCGCTCTACATGGTCTATCTGGTAGCGGGAACGGTGAACGTGCCGGTCATCGGGGAAGGGGGCATCATGACGGCGCAGGATGCGCTCGAATTCATCATGGCCGGGGCCAGCGCGGTTGAGGTGGGTACGGCCACGTTCATCAACCCCACGGCGACGACGGATATTGTGGACGGGCTTGAGAGCTATATGAAAGAGAACAAAGTGCAGAAGCTTTCCGAATTAATAGGGACGGCAAGGCGCTGACGATTACATTTCACTCGGATGGTAGTTGGTTTGTTTCAGGACTGACAGTGATTTTCTATCCGACATCCTTTAGTTTATAATAATCCTCATAGACCCAATCTCTTTGCCACACAACCTTATCAGTCAAGTCCGTTGCCTTTAATCGGACTGTCCATCCGGCAATATCATGCCTAATGGTAATACCGGATATCGTAGTTTCTTCGCCGGAAAGTGCAGTTCCTAAAACATAGGAATGCATCAATATCCCATTTTGGTCGAGCCCATCATCAGATCGTCAGAGGTATATGCGTCTGATTGTTTACTATCAACTGGGCGACAAGTTCGCATCCAGTATTGATGGTCAGTATCGCAAATAACAGAGCCAACGCCATCACAGTTGTAATATTCAACGTTTTTGGGGTATTAACCGTCACAACTTCATCTCCAGCCCGTCGTAGGCAAATGTAACTTCGAGATGCTCGGCCTTAAAATTTTGTTCCTCCCGCAGTGTTTCCTTTCCCAAGTGGGTGAAAATGATATGCTTTATCCCAAACTTTTCGCACCAATGAATCTGGGTGATGATGCGCGTGTGGCCGAAAATAACATCTCCCCGCCTGCGCACAAGATTGGCCTTGACCGCCGAGCCGTCGCCAATGTAGTAATCCACGCCAGTCAGCACAGCGTCCTTTTCCACGATGTCCACCAGGTCGGAGTTATAGACCATCGTTTTGCCCTCAAAATCCAGTTTCCAGCCAACCGCCGGGCAGTGGATGGAATGAATGACGCGATAGGCTATGCACTCGAAGACCCCGACCTTGAATTTATCCGTTGGAGTGATAACATGGCTGTTTTGAGGCTTAAACTCGCCGTAGTCCAGCGTCTCCTGTGTGAGGTACACGGGGACGGTCGACTGAACATTCTGCTTGAGCCAGGAGTAGTGGTCGGGGTGGGCATGGGTGATGAGGAGGGCATCGGGGGCGATTTCCTCCAACGCGTAGCGATGCAGCAGGCCGTAGTCGATGAGCAGTCTAGTCCCCTGAGATTCAACGAGTAAAGAGGAGTGCAAGCGATGCTGTGCGGTTTCTTCTTCTATCTCGCCCTTGGTTCCCAGGAAAATAAGTTTTGCCATATTAAGTTTGAGATTAGCACGCTGGGAAAGGGATGGCAAGAGGCGTGAATATCGTTTTATCTGGTGTCGTAGCACAAGGATACACTCGCATTATTTAACTGAGTGGGAAAGAGGCAACTTTCACCCTCACCTAACCTCTCCCCTCAAGGGAGAGGAAAATTAATATAGAGATGCTTCATTTCTCCACTCCTCAGCAGGGAGCGCATTGTAGTAACACTGGCCTAGAGAGGGCTCAAGATTGGCTCCCTGGCTCTCTAATGGGTTAGAGGCATGAGCTCCACCCCGGGATTCTCACGTCGTCCCGGCAGAGCTTGAACTTAGTTAAACGAATGTATCGGCGCTCCTCAGAACGACAAGGAAAAGAGACTGCCGGTCGTGCCAGATTCTTTCCGCCGAAGGCGGACCTGGGACGGACTCAGAATGAGAGCCTTCCAAGTTGCGCACGTCTGGCAAAGTTCTGCTATAATGATGGCTCTATTCTCCAGAACGAGGTGACTTATATGTTTAACAAAGAAGTCCTCAAGATACTGGAAAAGGACGGCAAGCTCACCCCCAAACAGATTGCCGCCATGACCGGCTCCACCACGGGTGAGGTCGGCAAGGCCATCAAGCAGGCCGAAGATGAGCGAGCCATCGTCAAATACAAAGCCCTCATCAACTGGGACAAGGTGGGCAACGAGCACGTCTGGGCGCTCATTGAGGTCAAGATCACGCCGCAGCGCGATGTGGGTTTCGATGCCATCGCCGAGCGCATCTACCGCTTCGACGAGGCGCGTACGGTCTATCTCATGTCCGGCGCCTACGACCTGGCCGTGCTGGTAGAGGGCAAGTCCATGCAAGAAGTGGCCGAGTTCGTCACGCGCAAGCTGGCCCCCATCGAGGGGGTGACAGGCACCACCAGCCACTTCGTGCTCAAGCGTTATAAAGAAGACGGCGAGATACTCGACGGCAAAGAAGAAAGCAAGCGCCAGGCGGTCATCCTTTAACGAGACCGGTCTATGACAACGATACGGCCCATAAAAACCCAAAAAAGGAGCTCTGTCTCACAGAGGGCCAACAGTATCGCGCCCTCCGGCATCCGCAAGTTTTTTGATCTGCTGGCCTCCATGGAGGGGGTCATCTCGCTGGGCGTGGGCGAACCAGACTACGCCACGCCCTGGCGCATGCGCGAGGCCGCCATCTATTCACTTGAACAGGGCCGCACCATGTATACCTCCAACATGGGCACGCCGGAACTGCGCCAGGAACTGTCCCGCCACCTTGAACAAAAATACGGACTGAAATACGATCCGGCCACGGAACTGCTTATTACAGTCGGCGTGAGCGAAGCCCTCGACTTGGCCATGCGCGCTACCATCGACCCCGGCGACCAGGTGATCATGCCGGCACCCTGTTATGTGGCTTACCCTGCCTCTGTGTCTCTCTCAGCCGGCGAACCTGTCATGATACCCACGGTCGAGTCCGCTAATTTCGAAATAGATGCCGCCGCCATTGAAGGCGCTATCACTCCACGCACCAAAGCCATCCTCAGCGGATACCCCGCCAACCCCACCGGAGCGGTCATGCCGAGAGAGAAGCTGGAGGCCGTGGCCAGGGTAGCCAGAAAGCACGACCTGCTGGTTATATCGGATGAAATCTATGCCAGGTTGACCTACGGCGTCGAACATACCTGCTTTGCCGCGCTGCATGGGATGCAGGAGAGGACCGTCCTGCTGGGCGGCTTCTCCAAGGCCTATGCCATGACCGGTTGGCGTATCGGATATGCCGCCGGGCCCCGGGAGATCATCGCCGCCATGACCAAGATACACCAGTACACCATCATGTGTGCCCCCACCATGGCGCAGGTGGCTGCACTTGAAGCCCTGCGCGGGGGCGAGGAAAGCGTCCTGCAGATGGTGACCGACTATAACCACAGGCGCAAGTTGATAGTCAAGGGCCTGCGCGACATCGGTTTTTCATGTTTCGAGCCCAAAGGGGCTTTTTACGCCTTCCCCAATATCACCATGACCGGTATGAGCTCCGAGATATTCTCCGAAAAGCTGCTCCAGGAAGAGAAGGTGGCCGTGGTACCAGGCACCGCCTTCGGAGCTTGCGGCGAAGGGTTCGTGCGCTGCTGTTATGCTACTTCCCTGCCGGAGCTGGAAGAAGCGCTGGTGCGCATAAGGCGTTTCGTGAATAAACACAGGAGATGAGATGAAGAAGGTAGCCAATTTTCTGCGTTTATTCTTCGGTATCTTTTTTCTTGCAGCAGCTGCCTTTAATACTTATCTGAGCATCACCAATCCCGACGGTTATAAGAACGGCGGCACGACCGCCTAGCCGCCCTTCCTGCAGCATTTCTGGGTGAACGTGGTGGCCACGCACATGGTGTTGTTCCTCATCCTGTTCATCCTCATCGAGATTACGCTGGGGCTGCTGCTGCTCAACAAAGGAAAGTGGGTCAAGATAGGGCCGGCCGGCAGTATCCTTTTCAGCGCCGGTTTGCTGTTCATAGGTCTGGGATATGCGCAGGACTACTGGCCGGCGCGCATACCCAATATGACAGCAGCGGCCATCTGGGCGCTGTTGCTGTTCGGCAAATATGACAAGACCTTTCTGGAAACGCTCCACCCCAAAAAGAACCTGACGCACACGGCAGTAATCGGGGCGTAGTCAACTCTTGCCGCCCCTATAAAACCAAGAGCGGAGATAAAACTCCGCTCTTTCTATTTACCACTTGTTATGATGTACCCTCGTCTCCGAGTACCTGTGCGACGGCGGTTTCTCCTCCGCCGGGTAGCCGATGGATATAAGGGCGAACGGCATAAATTCTTCGGGTATCTTGAGCAAATCCTTTATTCCCGCCATACGCTCCTCGCGCGGATAGACGCCCAGCCACACCGTACCCAACCCCAGCCCCTGAGCCGCGATAAGGATATTCTCCACGGCGGCAGAACAATCTTGTGCCATATAGCCCGGATACGATTCCAAAGCGGTATTCCCGCACACGAGAATGGCCAGCGGGGCTTCGAACAACATGCGGGAGTAGGGGTGGAAATTGGGAATAGCATCTAGAATGGCACGCTCGGTGATGACTACGAAATGCCATGGCTGCTTATTATTGGCAGAAGGCGCGGCCATGGCAGCCTCGAGTAGAGTGTGGATGATCTCTGAGGATACCTGTTTCACGGTGTAACGTCGGATGCTGCGGCGGCCGAGAATGGTATCAAGAGCTTCCATTAGCAATCTCCTCTAGGAGGAAGGGCAGATTTGAAACCTGCCCCTACGCGAGCTTCATCTTTTGTTTCACTTCAGACAGCGTTTGCCTGGCAATGACCTGGGCGCGTTTTGCACCATCCATCATCACCTCGCGCACGTATTCAGGCCGAGCGGCCAGCTCGGCACGCCGGGCACGCAGGGGAGCCAGGTCGCGGTTGATAGCTTCTGCCAGAGCTTTCTTACAGTCCACACAGCCGATTCGGGCAGAACGACAGTCCGCGACCAGGGCGTCTATCATTTCAGGCTGGAAATGCTTGCGCAGTTTGTAGACGTTGCACACCTCGGGGTGCCCCGCATCCGAGCGTAGCTTGCGGGCTGGGTCGGTCACTGCTGACATCACTCTTTTGGTTGTCTCTTCCGCCGTGGCTGCCAGCTCAATGTGGTTGCCCAGTGACTTGCTCATCTTGTCCTTGCCGTCGAGGCCCATCACCATAGGAAAGCTGGTCAGTTTGGCCTGAGGCTCGGCGAACGTTTCTCCGAAATGCTCGTTGAAGCGGCGCACGATCTCGCGGGTCAACTCGAGATGCGGTAGCTGGTCCTCGCCCACCGGCACGACGTCCGCCCTGTAAAGCAGGATATCCGCCGCTTGCAGCACGGGGTAACCCACCAGCCCATAGTTTACGTTATGCGGGTGCATCCTGACTTTCTCCTTGAAGGTGGGCACACGCAGCAGCCAACCAAGTGGGGTCACCATGCCTAACAACGTAAAGAGCTCTGTCACCTCCGGCACGTGAGACTGCACAAAGATAATACTTTTC
>JBEKPN010000039.1:0-7764 GCA_049520695.1 Dehalococcoidales bacterium
CACTCGTTATGCGTTACCTCGAAATAGATATCGGTCACATCTACAGCCACCATACCATCAGGAACACTGCCATTGCTTAGATTGGGGTATGGTGTCACTGCGAAGCCACTTTCAACAAAACAGCCCATTATTTCAAGCTCTAGTGCTGTGTCTAGATGCTTAGTAACACTGCGGAGGTCGTCTCTAACCTTTCTGCCAAGCCTACTGATTCCACCGAGTCGCAAGATGTTTGACGCCAGCCGCATCATGTTGCCTTCGGTGTTTTGACTACCTCCAAGCAATTGGCTGGCACAAAAGCCCTTCCGCCTTTCCCTCATCGCCAAATACCATTTGTTGTCAAATATCTCTTGGAGGACGGAAAGTGCCTCTCTCTCCTCCTTGCTATATACCTCCGTTATGTTACCTTGTGCGCGGGCACACTGAAAAAACCACCAATCATCAGATGGTTTAATGGCGCGAAGTTTATCACATAGCGGGAATTGACCATCGATAACCACAAGGATTATTTAACACCTAACCAAGAAAACGTGCAATTATTTCGAAAAAGAGAATATTGCTCTTGCAGTTTCTGTTGATACTTGCTATAATACCTTTAATTAAATAAGTTTTCCCGCACCTTTAAGTCAGTCCCGAGAGGCTGGCAAGGGAATGTGGAATATGTAGATTCGCACCTCTTGCCGGCAAAGGTTGGTAAGAGGTTTTATTATGCCCTCAAAAGTAGTCATGACCGCCGAAGAAATGCGGCGCTCCCTGGCCCGCATGGCGCATGAAATCGTAGAGCGCAACAAGTCCATTGAGAATATCATCCTGGTCGGCATGAGGACGCGCGGCGTCCCCCTGGCTAAACGGCTGGCCGCCAACATCGCCGGATTTGAGAAGGTTCCCGTCCCTGTGGGGGCACTGGACTTCAGCCTCTACCGCGATGACCTGGACGAGCGCCATCCGCAGGTAAAGACCACCGACATCCCCGAATCCATCGCCGGTAAGACCATCGTGCTGGTGGACGATGTCTTCTACACCGGGCGCAGCGTGCGCGCTGCTATGGACGCCCTCATCGACCTGGGCCGCCCCGAGGTTATTCAACTGGCCGTCCTCGTCGACCGCGGCCATCGCGAACTGCCCATCCGCGCCGACTACGTCGGCAAGAACATCCCCTCCTCCAAGGACGAAGATGTGCAGGTGGCGCTTACCGAGACCGATGGCATGGACGAGGTCAAAATAGCCAGCGAGGGGCAGGCGTAGCATGGACTCACTGCATATTTTGGGATACCCCCTCACCTTAGTCCTCTCCCACGTAGGGGAGAGGAAAAATATAGTGGTGTCATTGTCGGGCTTGACCCGACAATCCAGCGTGTTTTTTCCCGCCTGGATTCCGGCTGGAGTTTACACTGAGTCCGCCTCAGGCGGACGAATGTGCTGGAATGACATGGGAAATTGAGAAAATCCCTCTTAATCTCCCCTTGTTAAGGGGAGAGACTGGGGAGGGGAACTATGGATAAAGAAATGCTCAACCGCACTCAGGATGCCTCTGCTTGGAAGCACCACCACGTGCTGGACGTGGACGATTTCAGTGTGGCCGAGATAGAACTCGTCATGCAGACCACCGACGCCATGAAAGAGGTGCTCTCACGCCCCATTAAGAAGGTTCCCACCCTGCGCGGCAAGACGGTGGTGACGCTTTTCTACGAGGCCAGCACGCGCACGCGCGGCTCCTTCGAGGTGGCGGCCAAGAACCTCTCCGCCGACGTAGTCAATATGACGGCTCAGTCCAGCAGCATTAGCAAGGGCGAAAACCTGATAGATACCCTCAACACCATTGAGGCCATCGGCGCGGATGTCATCGTCATGCGCCATCCACTTTCTGGCGCTCACTACTGCGCCGCGCCCCACGTGAAGGCCAACATCATCAACGCCGGCGACGGCTGGCACGCCCATCCCACCCAGGCGCTGCTCGACCTGTACACTATAATCAAGCACAAAGGCAAAGCCGCTGGATTGAAGGTCGCCATTGTCGGCGACATCAAGCACAGCCGTGTGGCCCACTCCAACATCTGGTGCCTGACCAAGATGGGAGCGAAGGTTGTGCTGTGCGGCCCTCCCACGCTTCTCCCCGCCGGGCTGGAAGATGCTGGAGAGTACTTCTCTAAGGTTGAAGTGGAGACAAACATCGAACAGGCGCTCAAGAATGCCGACGTGGTCATGGAACTCAGATTACAAAAAGAACGCATGCAAAGCGGCCTGCTGCCGGGCCTGCGCGAGTTCATCGGAGGATACCAGCTTAACCGCGAGAGGCTGGCGCTGGCCAAACCCGACGCCATTGTGATGCACCCCGGGCCGGTGAACGAGGATATCGAACTGACCGCGGATGTGCTGCACGGGGGGCGCTCCGTGGTGGGCGAGCAGGTGGCCAACGGTGTGGCGGTGCGTATGGCCATACTCTACCTGCTGGCTGGGAGTAAAGAGTTATGAAGGATATGATTATTAAAGGCGGGCGCATAATAGATCCCGCTCAGGGCATGGATGAGGTTGGCAATATCTTGGTTGCCGATGGACTGATAAAGTCGGTAGGCAAAGAGACCTCCATTGGTTCAAAAGTAGAGGTTATAGATGCCAGAGGCAGGATCGTCTGCCCAGGTTTCATAGACCTGCACTGCCACCTGAGACAGCCGGGCTACGAGAATAAAGAGACCATTGCCACAGGCACGCGGGCGGCAGCCAGAGGGGGATTCACCACTGTCTGCTGCATGCCCAACACCGACCCGCCGCTGGATAATCTGCCACTGGTAGAGTATGTCAAATCCGTCGCCGAAAAAGAGGGACTGGTGCGCGTGCTGCCCATCGGCTGCATCACGCGGGGGCGCAAGGGCGAGGAACTATCTGACATGTCCGAGATGGCACAGGCCGGCGTCATAGGATTTAGCGATGACGGAAGCTACGTTAAAAACGCGCGCCTCATGCGCCGCGCCATGGAGTACAGCCTGCCGCTGGGTCTACCTGTCATCGAACACTGCGAAGACTTCGATCTCGCCGAAGGCGGACAGATGAACGAGGGTATCATCGCCACCCGGCTGGGGCTGTGCGGTGTACCGGTGGCGGCTGAAGAAGTGGCGATAGCGCGGGACATCATGCTGGCGGAGCTCACGGGAGCTCGGCTGCACATAGCGCACGTCAGCACTAAAGGCTCCGTCGAACTCATCCGCCAGGCCAAAAAACGCGGCACAAAGGTAACCGCCGAGGTCACGCCGCACCACCTCACCATGACCGAGGAACGCGTGTTGGGTTACAACACCAACGCCAAAGTCAACCCGCCACTGCGGACGCAGGCGGATATAGAAGCTCTAATCGAAGGCCTCAAAGACGGCACTATTGATGTCATTGCCACCGACCACGCGCCGCACGCGCTCAATGACAAGCTATGCGAGTTCGGCATGGCCGCCAGCGGCATCTCCGGGTTGGAGACGGCGCTGGGCAGCCTCATGGGACCGGTGCATGAAGGGAAACTCTCATTGCCTATGCTGATAGCGAAGCTGACCTCCGAGCCGTCTAAAATCTTGGGGGACAGGTATGGCAAGCTTGGCACACTGGCGGTGGGCGCTCCCGCCGACATCGCTGTCTTCGACACGGACGCCGAGTGGACAGTTGATGTCGAGAAGTTCGCCTCGAAGGGCAAGAATACGCCCCTTAACGGCGCAAAGCTCAAAGGCAAGGTAATGATGACCATTTACGGCGGTAAGGTGGTATACCGGGAGGATGGATATTAATACCATCATGAGTCCGCCTCAGGCGGGCCGAAGCATCTGGGGCATGGGGTGTATCCCACCACCCGCCAGATCCTTCGCTTCGCTCCAGGATGACAAAATGGATTAAGACATGACAAAACGCGCCATACTGTTGCTGGAAGACGGCTCGATATACGAGGGGCAGAGCTTCGGCGCCGAAACGGACGCTTGCGGTGAGGTGGTCTTCAACACCTCCATGACGGGCTACCAGGAAATGCTGACCGATCCCTCCTATGCCGGCCAGATAGTCATTCCCACCTACCCTCTTATAGGAAACTATGGCATCAACGAGTACGACGTTGAGTCCTCCCACATACAGGTGCGTGGTTTCGTGGTGCGCGAGGACTGCGCCGAACCCAGCCATTACCTCAATAAGAAAACGATCAACAGTTATCTCTGCGAGGCGGGCATTCCCGGTATCGCTCAGCTTGATACGCGCTGCATCACGCGCAAGCTGCGCAACTATGGCGTCATGATGGGCGTGCTCACCTCGCAACGCACGCCCCAGGAAGCGGCTGAGATGCTGCGCTCCGTTCCCAACTATGGCACCATAGATTTCGTCAAAGAGGTGTCCACGCAGTCGCCCTTCCGCTACAGGCCCGAAGATGGCGAAGGCTGCAGGAACGTTGTGGTGGTGGATTACGGCTGCAAGTACAATATCATGCGTATACTGCGCCGGCTGGGCTGCAACGTCACCGTGGTGCCTTGCACGGCCACCGCCAAAGAGATCCTGGCCTATAATCCCGACGGCGTGCTGCTCTCGCCGGGGCCGGGCAATCCGGAGCTGCTGGACTACGCCGTGTATAACATTCGCGGGCTTATCGGCTACAAGCCCATCATGGGCATATGTTTAGGCAACCAGCTTATCGCGAGAGCTTTCGGGGGCAAGAACTTCAAGCTCAAGTTCGGCCACCGCGGCGGCAACCACCCGGTGAAAGACCTGGCGACAGGAAAGGTGTATATCACGGCACAGAACCACGGCTACGCGGTGGACGCCGACAGCATCAAGGAAGGGTTGGAGGTGAGCCACATCAACCTGAATGACGGCACGGTGGAGGGCCTGCGCCACAAAGATCTGCCCATCTTCACCATCCAGTACCACTCCGAGGCCTCGCCCGGCCCGCTTGACAGCACCTACCTCTTCGAGCAGTTTATGGACTTAATTGATAAGGAGAAAAGCTAAAATTAGGGTTGTCATTGCGAGTATTGCTGCAAGCTACCGAAGCAATCTCTCCACCCTTGTCATTGCGAGGCTGCAAAGCAGGTGAAGTAATCTTTATAACTGAATAAGGAAATGAACAAGCAATATTACGTTTACATGATGACGAATGAGCACAACACAGCGCTCTATACTGGTGTTACCAACGACCTTAAAGCGAGGGTGTCTGAGCATAAAAACAAAACTGGAAGCGTCTTTACACAGAGGTATCGCGCACATAAGTTAGTTTATTACGCCCCTTGTGAAAATATAGAGGGTGCTATTTGGGCAGAAAAGAAGTTAAAAGGGTTGCTCAGGTCGAAGAAGAACGCGCTTGTCGCCGTTCAAAATCCTCGCTGGAATGATCTTTACGATGAGATATGACTATCCTTGTCATTCTGGAGGCTCGTCTTGACGAGCCGAAGAATCCGGGGAGAGAGGGGATGTCTCCACCCCCGCCCCAGATGCTTCAGTCTGCGGACTTCCAGCATGACAACGTAGGGGGAGCAGTTCATGGAGATGGTGGATAGGGAGAAAAAATGAGTCTCGTACAAGCTACATTACAGAATACTGGGGGTATCGATTGGGCCGTTGCAATAATAGCAGCAATTATCGGTGCTTGTTTAACCATTGGATTGAAAGAGTTAGTAGATTGGTTATTGAGGCCGCGCTTGGTTGTAGGATTCGAAGAGGGGCCTCTGGGAAGTGAAACATATATTCATAATCTACGAATCAAAAACTTTATATATAGTATGGGTTTATTCAGGCGATTAGTTGTCAAAAACTTAGGACG
Source organism: Dehalococcoidales bacterium (assembly GCA_049520695.1). Classification (GTDB taxonomy): domain Bacteria; phylum Chloroflexota; class Dehalococcoidia; order Dehalococcoidales; family UBA1222; genus SURF-27. The sequence goes on from JBEKPN010000039.1 coordinate 5,771, forward strand.
AAAACCAGCGATGAATTGTGAAGCCAAGCTCACAATTTTTAAAGGAAATTTGAGAGAATCGGATACTCCGATTTTGCATTGGGCAAGAAAAGACCCAGAGATTTATCTTACACCAGAACAGGTTTTTTCGCCCGTACATATTAACAGTCGAGATGAAGAAGTATTGGATTTTGTCGAACTCGATTATAATCCTGAAGAAAGAGTTATACCTCCAGGCGCTTGTATTGAAACTGTGTCTGCTAATCCCTATAGATTCCAAAGAAATACTTTTTACAAATTACTGATTACAGTATTTGCGAACAACGCAGTATCGAATCAATTCCAAGTTGAATTATTTTGGGATGGTACTCTAACAGGCTTTGATAACTCTATCGTAAGGAAGGTTAATGCCCATCAAACCTAAAAAAGTCCTCATCATCGGCTCTGGGCCTATCATTATCGGCCAGGCAGCGGAGTTCGATTACGCCGGGACGCAGGCGTGCAAGGCCATGCGCGAGGAGGGCGTGACCTCCGTGCTGGTCAATTCCAACCCGGCAACCATAATGACCGACGAAGAAATCGCCGACATCGTCTATATCGAACCACTGACAGTGGAGATAATCACCCGCATCATCGAGCGGGAGAGGCCCGATGGCTTGCTGCCAACGCTCGGCGGACAGACCGGCCTGAACCTGGCCGTGGCCTTGGCCGACGCTGGTGTATTGGAAAAGTACAACGTGCGCGCCCTGGGCACCTCCATCGAAACCATCCGCACCGCCGAAGACCGTGAGCTTTTCAAGAAATTGCTTATTAAAATCGGAGAGCCGGTGCCACCTTCGGCAACTGTCACAACTCTCGAGGACGCTCGAAAGACAGCCCGCGAGATAGGACTCCCCGTGGTAATCCGCCCGTCTTTTACACTAGGAGGCACGGGTGGGGGCATGGCGCACACCTGGGAGGAACTGGATAAAATCGCAAACGGCGGGCTGATGACCAGCCCCACGCACCAGGTACTGGTGGAGCGCTCGGTGGGCGGGTGGAAAGAGATCGAGTATGAGGTAATGCGAGATGCCGCCGACACCTGCATCACTGTCTGCAACATGGAAAACTTCGACCCGGTGGGCATCCATACGGGCGACAGCATCGTGGTGGCGCCAAGTCAGACGCTCAGCAACAAGGAATACCAGATGCTGCGCTCGGCCTCACTCAAGATTATCCGTGCGCTTAAAATAGAAGGCGGCTGCAATATCCAGTTCGCCCTCAACCCGGCGAGCGACGAGTACGTGGTCATTGAGGTAAATCCGCGCGTCAGCCGATCCTCAGCCCTGGCCAGCAAGGCTACCGGCTATCCCATCGCTAGGGTGGCCTCCAAGATAGCCGTGGGCAAGCGCCTGGACGAGATAACCAACGCCGTGACGGGCAAGACCCTGGCATCGTTCGAGCCGGCGCTGGACTATATTGTGGTTAAGATTCCGCGCTGGCCCTTCGATAAGTTCGCCTCCGGCGACCGGATTTTGGGCACGCAGATGAAGGCCACCGGCGAGGTGATGGCCATCGACCGCACCTTCGAGGCGGCGCTACAGAAAGCCGTGCGTTCGCTGGAGTTCGGCAAAAAGACCTTACTGTGGGAAGATGCCAAATGGAAGATGGGCGATGACCCGAGTACCTTTCCGATGGAGCCCACCGACCTGCGGCTGTGGGCCATCATGGCAGCGCTCAGGCGCGGGATAACTCCGCAAGCCATTGCCGACCGCACCAAAATAGACCTGTGGTTCCTCGACAAAATGCGTAACATCGTCAACATGGAAAAACGCCTCCTTTCGGAAACTCTAGACCCGGAGCTTATGCTCGCTGCCAAGCGCATGGGCTTCAGCGACGTGATGCTCGGCACACTGGCGGATAGACTGCCGGAGCAGGTGCGCCAGATGCGTCACGAATGGGGTATCACGCCGGTCTACAAGATGGTGGATACCTGCGCCGCCGAATTCGATGCCGCCACGCCCTATTTTTATAGC
>JBEKPN010000040.1:0-7493 GCA_049520695.1 Dehalococcoidales bacterium
GCCACGCGTCTTAGCCATCTCTTTGGCCACTGGCGCCATTTCTCCGGGAGCGCCCGGCCCGCCATGTATGACAGCCACTCCGAATGGAGCATTGCCGTGTTTCCGCAGATTCATCATGGCTAATTATATCACCTGTGTCCAGCCAGATTTAGTTGAAGTCGCCTCCATTTGACTACTTTAACGTAAGGCTTTAGCATATAGTCTTAATCAAGAGCTAAAACATGCCGAAAACTTTGCGCATCTCCAATCTACTGCTTGTATTCATCCTTGGGAGCATGTCAATTTTCGCCTCATGCAACCACCCTACCCCAACCGGATACAGGACTTATTCCCTGCCCGATAAAGGCATCGCACACCTGTCTTTCGAATACCCGGCTGCTTTCAACGTCAGTCTGGTACAGCTTTTCGATGATACCGGGTTCGAGAGAATGGATAGCGACGGCCCGTACTCCCGGCAGTACCACGACAGGACCACCATGTGGGTGGTAGCTCAGAGATACCCTTCCACCATCACCGTAGACAATTTGATTCAGAATTCCATCAGTACGGACAGCGGCCTTCCCGGTTACAAACAAATCGACCGGTCCACTACAAACGTCAATGGTTTAACCGCCGAACAGTATGTCTATTTTTTTTACGCCACGCGTTCTGACTACGAGAACAGGGTGATAGGGCTCAAGCCTTCTCCTATGATAATCCGAGAGGTGTTTTTTACCTACAGCGGCCTGCAGTGGACGGTCGGCATGAGTGCTGATGAAAGGACGGTGGACGCCGATACGACCGGGTTCGAGCACCTGTTACAGACCCTGACCATGCTCCCCTGAAAAGGAAACCTATCCGATAGTATGCCAATGGCATGAATCTGCTCAATTATTCACTTGTGGATAACACTCTTCATAAAATGCTAATATATCTCCCGCTTTAACGTCTAAGTGATTCTTTGTTGAGGAAGACCCCGTATGTTTGAAGATTTCGAGATCGAAATTCACTGTCCCGAGTGCGATGCGGAATTGGAAGTAAAACTCAGCCAGATAGCCGGAGAAGAATCGGTGACCTGCCCATGCTGCAAGAAAAGCATCGGGCTTAAACCCGACCCCAAACCGGGCCCTGAAGAAGTGAAAAAAGTCGACGGGTCTTTCGAGAGTATCAATCAGACCATACGCAAGATAACGGGGAATCCCTGAAAATCTGGATCAGTTTTGGCAGCAGATCAGTTTGCCACCTAAGGTGGGTGTACAATTAACACAACTAAAAGTCAAGGGTCCATGGCAAAATTACTAAAACAACTTTGGATAATACTTTTTTAACACCTCAGGCATCTCATCACCAAGATAACGATACACTTCTGCATGCCCCTCTATATCATTGGTTAATCCATAAGAATTCTTAGAATATAAAAATACAAGAAGCGGGTCTGTTGTCTTTATGGGAGTATATATCGTTGAGAATTCAACTCTTTGTTCTTCAGTTAGTAAAGCATAGCTATTATGAGCTTGTTCGTGGGCTATAACACCTGGATTAACCCACTCTGGTCGTATATTTAAATGTCGTATACCACCTTGTTCATACGTTCCCGCTGGATAGGGAAGACTTGCATTCAACGTGACGGCAATCTTTGTTTTCCAAAAATCTCTATAACTGTCAGGTACGTTGTAATTTATCTCCCACGCATCTAAAGCAGAATCCAAATCCGTATTATCAACTGTCTTGGAATAATCAGGAGCTTCTTCAGGATATGGAATAATCAACGGTTTTGGAGATGGCCCTGGTACAGGTACGGGTTCAGGCTCAGGTGTAGGTGTAGGCGTAGGCGTAGGTGTAGGCGTGGGCGTGGGTGCGGGTGCGGGTGTATTTTTCTTTCTTAATCTTAATAATGATAGTATCTTGTCAATACACATGTACACCTCCTGGCCTACTTCCAGAAGTGGCTTGAATTGTTAGACTATATGTGCTTAGTTTGTGCACTGATTGTGCTCAAAATGCGAACTAGTGGTAGCGCATACGGGATTCGAACCCGTGGTCTCGTCCTTGAGAGGGACGCGTCCTAGGCCTCTAGACGAATGCGCCAGAACCATTTTTTATTATCTCTTGAAAAAGGCGTCGAAGTCAAGCAGCATACTGGAAGCAAACGACAGGAAAAAGGAAAAGCCGGCGTCGAAAGGCGGCTACTCGAAGGGGGATTGGCTGGGGAAGAAGGATTCGAACCCTCGCTGGCGGAGCCAGAGTCCGCTGTCCTACCACTAGACGATTCCCCAGCGCACCGTGCATTATAGCATCTGGGTTTAACATAGGCAATCGCCGCTTTTGCTTCAATTACTAAAAAATCTATTTGCATAAATAAGTTTTCCCAGCATAAGGGTTGACACCCGCCTGTTAAGAGTCTATTTTATCTATCGAGAGGTATATATTTGCCGGATCTAGACAGCTTTCAATCGGCCATCGGGATCTATTGGAAAAACATTTCTCTACTCGAAGAAGCGCTGACGCACAGCTCTTATGTCAACGAAAACCCGCATATACCGTCCAACGAGAGGATGGAATTCCTGGGCGACGCCTTGCTGGGGCTGGTTCTGGCGAAAAAGCTATTTCAAGACTATCCCGACTTGGCAGAGGGTGAGCTAACACGGCGACGCTCGTTGCTGGTGCGTGGCAGCACGCTGGCATCGGTAGCCAAATCCATCGGGCTAGGTGAAGCCCTGTTCCTGGGCAAAGGCGAGGAAAAAAGCGGCGGACGCTCCAAAGCCACCAATCTGGCCGGCGCCATGGAAGCCCTCGCGGCTGCCGTTATGCTGGACCAAGGGGAGGAAAACGCCCGCGATTTTATTCTGCGCTTGCTGGAACCGAAAATCGAGAAGCAACGCCGGGAGATGGATACAGATTATAAATCTGAGTTTCAGCTAGTAGCACAGTCGCGCTACAAGACAACTCCAGTTTACCGCATAATAGACACTGCCGGCCCGGACCATGACAGGCGTTTTACCGCCGAGGTATTAATACAAGAAGAAGTCATTGCTCAGGGCTGCGGACGCTCCAAGAAACTGGCCGAAGCCGATGCCGCCAGACTGGCGCTGGCAAAGCTGGGAGGCACCTTTACAGACTGAATACGGCTTTGCTAAACTTAATGCCGAAATCTGAGGAGGTATGCATGGGCAGTCACGAAATGTACCGTAAAGAAACCAAAAAGCCCAAGAAAGGCGCCAAGAAACAATCGGTCAACGAAATCGTAGCACCCCCCGTGCAAGTCGAAGTTGTACGTAAGAAGCGCAAGGAAGTTGAACCCGAAGCCTGAGACAGCCGGGCGCCATGTCTGAACCGGCCGCACTCAGAGTGGTTGTCACCGGACAGGTGCAGGGCGTCATGTTCCGCGATTTCACGCGCTATCAGGCTGAAGCTCTGAGCCTCACCGGGTATGTGCGCAACTTGCACGGCGGCAGGGTGGTGGAGGTGGAAGCGGAGGGTGAGCGTGCCCGGCTGGAGGAACTACTGTTAGTGGTGAAACGGGGGCCGCCGAGAGCCGTGGTGGAAAGCGCATCGGCAACCTGGGGAAAATATACAGGAATATACCGGGATTTCAGAATAAGGTTCTAAATAAAAAGGTAGGTATGAAAACCTGCTTTTTCGATTCGACCCGAGACGGTCAGACTTCCAGGTCCATGCGCGCCTCGTCTATCAGTTTTATGTAGCCCATTTTAATTCCCAGAGACTGCGAGGCCTCGACGTCAACCTTGTATGGCTCACCTACGAAGACCTTGCCGACGGGTTCTTTCTCTCCCTTGGCCGGATCATTTTTACTGGTGAACTTCTGATCAGCCTCGATGATACCCAGATCAAAAGGCATGGTGTAAAAGAGGTCTGCCAGAACCTTATCTATGCCGAGGGCGTAAAGCTCTTCCCAGCCACCCCTGGTACCGGTGCCATACTTGGTGGCCGGTATCAGTCCCAGCAGGTTGGCAATGGTAAGACGCCCCACGCCACCGATCACTTTAAGCGGCGTGACGCTGATTAGATAATCGCTTGAAAGTATGACGTTGGGTACCATGAAGGTCGGCATGACCAGCGGCTTGAGCTACGGATTCTCGACCTCGACCAGCGTGGTATCGCGCACATCGAGGGTCAGTACCCGCGGAAAATCATAGCGCAGGGCTTGGTACATGGGCGCCACCGGGGCGCCGGTGGAGGTACCCTCCAGAATAAGGATGTCGGCGTCGCTTATCTGGCGGATACCCATGATGATGGATACTACCATCTCGCGGCTGGTGGTGACCGGGTAGCCTACGGGATAACCCGCTACCGGCTTGATGAGTACACGCCTGGCCCGCGCAATGGCGGGGGGCGCTTCAAAAATAAAATCCTCTGAATCGAATACCAACCCTACCTCCTCTCCAGAAGCCCTTCGGCTTTTTTAAGGTCAGTCGGCGTGTTGATGTTTATGAAGCTCAGATGCGCCGCATCGAAACGCTCTATCTCCGCTGATTCGACGAAGCGCGTGCGCACTCCGCTGAAAAGACCTTCCACCTTTAGCCTGTCCTGCGCCAGCAGTTTTTCAATCTCCGATATACAATCCTTCGAGTACACTGCCTGTAAAGGCTCCAGGTGCTTCCCCAGACGCGGACAACGGCATCATAATCCTTCACGCTTGAGATCATATATTTCACCAAGTCTTTATTTAACAAAGGCATGTCACAGGCGACTATCAGGTTGTAACGGTACTTCGAGTTCACCAACCCCGAGAGTATGCCACCCAATGGCCCCTTGCCACCGACAGAATCCTGCACCACTTTCAGGTTAACACCAGCCGATACCAGGGGTAGCTCACCGTCGGGGGCCTTGACAATGACGATTTCGCTATCTAGAAACTCAAGGTTCGAGACCGCATGTTGTAAAAGGCTTTTCCCTCCCAACTCAACCCAGGCCTTTTCCCGGCCAAGGCGCCTTCCTTTGCCGCCGGCCAGAATAACGCAGCCTGTCTTCAAAGCGCAGCCACACCCTGATTAAACTCCCTCTTGTATCATTTTACCATTAGAGTCAAGTATTTAATATAGGCTGGAAGTCGTTTCGGCAATATATTTTGGGGCCAAAGCATTACTCCCAGCCAATCTATATAATGTTTATCAGCGTTGGAGATAGACCGCCAGGGCATGTTATAATCCAAACGATGAAAGTATCCGAAATCGGCGAATTCGGGCTGATCGAAATCTTGGCCGGAATAGTGGAAAAAAGGCGGGACGTAAAAAGCCACTCGTGGGATAATATACTGGCGGGCATTGGAGACGATGCCACCGCGTGGAAGAACGTTAGCAGCATTACGCTGGCCACCACCGACTGCCTGGTCCAGGACGTGCATTTCAGGTTGGGGCAGACAGTCTGGCGCGACCTGGGTTGGAAGGCACTGGCCATCAACTTGAGTGACATTGCCGCCATGGGAGGCACAGCGGAATACGCCCTGGTGACCCTAGGACTATCAGCCGATATAGAGGTGGAAAGCATGGGAGACCTGTACAAAGGCATGCTTGAGTTGAGTGACAGGTTTGGAGTGACCATCGCCGGGGGCAACACGACTTTATCCAAAACAGTGTTTATCAGCCTGACCATCATCGGAAGGGCAGATAAGCGATTGCTCAGACGGTCCGCGGCTTGTCCGGGCGATTTGATTGCCGTCACCGGATATCTGGGAGCGGCGGCTGCCGGTCTCAGACTCATCAGTGACGGAGCGCCCTCCACCGCTGAAGAAACACCTCTCCGGCAGGCATTCCTCAGGCCTTACCCTCGAATTGTGGAAGGAGCCATAATACTGGCCGCGGGCGGACATGCCGCCATAGACGTCAGCGACGGATTGATTGCCGACCTGGGGCACATCTGCCATGCCAGCCATGTGGCAGCACGCATCAATGTGGAACTCATCCCGCTTCACCCGGCGGCACGCCAGGTTTTCCCGACGCAGGCGCTGGATATGGCGCTGGGAGGCGGCGAAGATTACGAACTGCTCTTCACAGCCAGTGCCAGGGTTATCGATAAAGTCCGGGACAAGACCAGCCTGCCGGTGAGCATCATCGGGGAGATAACCACCGACATTGCGAGAGAGGTACAGATATTAGACTCCAACGGCTGCCCTTATTTTTTCGACAAAACCGGGTGGGACCACTTTGGCAAAGTCTTGTCTTAAGTTGACCAGCCGCAGTCCATGGGAAACGCAAGAACTCGGCCGCACTATCGGCGAATTGGCGCGCCCGGGAGACATTATCCTTTTGAGCGGGCCGCTGGGGGCAGGTAAAACCTGCCTAGCACAAGGGATGGCGCAGGGACTAGGGGTAAGAGAAAGTACTGCCAGCCCATCCTATGTCTTGATGCGTGAATTCGCCGGCAGGTTGCCGCTATACCACATGGACCTCTACCGTCTGGAGTTCAATGAGATTGATGAACTGGGCTTGGACGACTATCTCTACGGACGCGGCGTATGCGTTATCGAATGGGCGGAGAAGGGCATGGCGCTCATGCCGGCTGAACACCTGCTTATCAAACTGGCCTATGCAGGGGAATCCGAGCGCAATATAGACATCGTCCCAAGCGGAGCGCACTATGCGAAAATGGCCCGACATATAGCAAGCTCGTTCTATTCCGTCAAAAAGGATAATAATACATAGATGTACCTGGCAATCGACACCTCGAGCGATAACGCCGGCTTGGCGGTCACACGGGACGGGCAAATCCTGGCTGAGATAACCTGGCGCTGCGGCAGAAATCATACCGTAGAGTTGCTGCCCCACCTGGAATCGCTACTCAAGCAGTCTGGCCTGAATATCAAGGATACGAAAGGGATTATCGTCGCCAGAGGGCCGGGCAGCTTTAACGGCTTGCGCGTGGGGCTGGGAACGGCCAAGGGGCTGGCCTTCAGCCTGGAAGTGCCCATCGCGGGTATCAGCACGCTCGAAGCGGCGGCCTACCAGCACGCAGAATGCGGTTTGCCCGTCTGCGCCGTTTTCAACGCGGGAAGAGACGAGATTGCGTATGCCGTGTACCAACTGACGGACGGTGAGTGGCTCTGCCTAGCCACCGAAGGCCTGACAACCATCGATGCACTCTGCCAACGCATAAAGGAGAGTACCGTCTTCTGTGGTGAACCCACCGGCGCCATGCTGGAACAGATACGAGCGAAACTAAGAGAGAGGGCAGTTATACCCATAGCGGCGGCGATGCTGCGGCGCCCCGCTTTTCTGGCGGCGCTGGGGGAGAAGCGCCTTATGGCCGGACTTTTTGATGACGTTGCCTCGCTGCAACCCATTTACCTGAGACGCCCGCATATCAGCCAGCCCAAATCGAAGAGTGCCGGCGCCGTGGTGCCGCCCGCGGATTGCCAACGCATAGCCATAATCTGGGATATGGACGGCACCATCGTGGACACCGTCCGCTATCATTTCCGCGCCTGGCACGAAGCCTTCCGCAAGCGCGGCATCGACCTCACCGAAGCCGAATTCCGCGGCCACTTCGGCCAGCGC
>JBEKPN010000041.1:0-7416 GCA_049520695.1 Dehalococcoidales bacterium
AAGTCTTCGCCAAAGTCATCGTCGGCCAGTGAGAAGATATAGAGGCTGATAGGCTTATCAAATTTAGCTATTGCCTTTTTAAAATCGCTGAATGAGGTCTGGTCGAATATAATGCCAGTATATTTTGCAGGATTTCTGTAAATCACATATTCGGGCTTTTCATTTACTTTTTCAAAAGTGCCTTCTTTAAGGGTTAGCATTTCTATTGATTGCCTGGTTAACTGCTCTTTGCCCTTATCAGTGGGCGTCGTTGGAGAAGCGGTTACAAATTCGGTTTTATAATACTTAAGATTGCCGCCAAGACCTGCAACATTTGCGCCCGTCTTCCGGTCTTCATATCCATGAATTACCTTGCTAATGCGTGGGTAGCATACTTCTGTGCATATGTTGTTCTCATTGTCTGTACACAGGATAAACTGTCGCTTGCCGTTGTCCCTGTTATTCATTGCTAACACGGCGTGTCCAGTCGTCCCAGACCCTGCAAAAAAATCTAATATTACAGCATTCTCTTTCATATGGATAATAGCATCAATGCAGTCTTCGACAGCGTAAAGAGATTTTGGGTAGGGAAAGTCGGTTTGAAGGATACTGTTTAACAATTGGGTTCCATACACATTGGCGTTGTATTTTGGATCAGTCCAAACTGTTTTCCAGCGATAATCTCTCTTAACCCGCAATATAACGTATTCGTCTTTGACTTTACGACAAATGAGCTCGTCTCGTATTCCCTCTATGCTTTTTCTGGAAAAGCGCCACTTCCTTTCCACGCCCTTAGCATCTACAGGATATATCTCAATTATTTCATCGCTCCGAGTGATGTTAGAACTACTTGGGTGAAAATCGTCAGAGCAAACATCACCAAATCCGACGATTATCTCTCCTTTGCTCAATATAGGGTAGAAGCAAGTTTTAGCTGCTTCCCTTTTTGAACTCTCTTTGCCCCAGTCGCGCAAAGGCGTTGGGTCAATATCATCCCTCGTTACTTTTGAAATGTAAGTTCCATTTTTAGGGTGAATGAAATAAGCATATTCATGACAATAAGAGAAGTTTTTCCCCTGAATTCCGCCAGGATTATGAACGATAGATATACATACTATCTGCCTATCTGGAAATAATTCTTTTAGCAGCACACCTAATGTTGCGTGTTCATTATCATCTATTGTACAAATCAATACCCCTGTCGCTTTGAGTAACCTTTTAGCTAATCGTAAGCGATTGTCCATGAAGGATAGCCACTTACTATGCCGCCAAGCGTCGTTGTCATCTACATAGTTATTGTTATATTTCCAATCCCTTGCTCCCGTGTTGTAGGGTGGGTCTATATAAATAACATCAATCCCTTTTTCATGTGTGTAATTCAGCACAGAAAGAGCATGGTAATTATCGCCCTCAATCAAAATATGGGTAACATCATCTTTGTTGGTAATTATTTGCTTCTTGGTGGCTTCTTTTAGAACGGGCAGGTTATTCTGGCAGCCAAGCACAATCTTTTCCGGCTCGCGCTCTTCATCCCACACCAGCCCGTACTTCTTGCGCTTTTCAAGGGCTTTAACCCTCTTAATTAAGTCCTCTTTTGTCCAATCCGTATAATCAGTTTTCTTCGCCATCTCAAAGCCTTTTCTGTCTTTGTCTGGTATTTTAGTGGTCAAGTAGGCAAATAGCAATACGTACTAGCGACAATCACCTCTTGCCACCCAACAGCTCGTCGTTTCGACTATACGGCGTTCACGCCTGAATTATCAATGTCTGAGGCTACAGTCGGTCTAGTCGTTTCCCCGAAAAAACTTCCCCCGCGAAACGAAAACGAATCGCCGAAGCCGTTGACCGCTGATAGCTGACAGCTGCCCGCCGATTGCTGATTGCTGACCGCTAATGTTATAATCTCTATTGACATAATGCCTACGCTCTACGTTGTAGCCACGCCCATCGGCAACCTGGAAGACATGACCTTCCGCGCCGTGCGCATCCTGAAAGAGGTTGCTCTCATTGCCTCGGAGGACACCCGCACCACCGCCCACCTCCTCTCCCGCTACGAGATCAAGACGCCCCTCACCAGCTACTTCGAGCACAACAAGAAGGCCAAGCTGGATTATCTCCTTTCGAAACTCGATGAGGGCGACCTGGCGCTGGTATCCGAGGCGGGCATGCCGGCCATCTCCGACCCCGGCTATGAGTTGGTTGTGGCGGCGCAGCAGCGAGGTATCCTCGTCGTGCCGGTTCCCGGGGCCTCTGCTTTCATCTCGGCGCTGGCGGTATCCGGCCTGCCCACCGACGCCTGCCACTACCTCGGCTTTTTGCCGCGCAAGGCGGGTGACCGCAGGCGCCTGCTGGAATCCGTCGCTGCCGAAAGGGTGACGCTGGCGGCCTACGAGGCCCCCCATCGCCTGATAGAGGCATTACATGATATACTGTCCGTACTGGGCAACCGCCGGCTGGCTGTCTGCCGCGAGCTGACCAAGATACACGAAGAGGTTTTCCGCGGCACGGTGGAAGATGCGCTGGAGCATTTCACCGAACCCAGGGGTGAGTTGACGCTCATTATCGAGGGCCAGACGGGCGAATCCCCGCAGGCTGACATAGGAGAGGCGAGCGTCCGGCTCAGGCAATTGCGCGGGTCGGGAGCGACCGCTAAAGAGGCGATTGCGCAAATGGCATCTGAAACAGGTATTTCCCGGCGCGAGCTTTACCGTTTATGGCTCGATTTGAGATAATAATAGTAATATCAAGGAGTACAGAGATATGAGAAGAGGTTGTCTTTCGGTAGGTACCGTAAGCTGCGACGTTTGCAAGCGCCAAATTCCCTATCCCGAGCGCTACGTCATGGTGGACGAAGATGCCAAGGGCAAAGAGGTAGAGAAGGGTGGCAAGAGCGTGCGCTACTGTGTTGGGTGCGCCCAGAAGAAGGGCTACGCTCACTATAAAGAGACCAAGGGTGAGATGATGCTCTCCTTCCTACCCGAGAGCGAAGCTCCCCCTTCCACCGCAACCCCGCCCCCGGCCACCGAAGCCCCTGCCCCCGTGGCAGAAACCCCGGCTCCCGCCGTAGAAACACCGGCCCCAACCAAAGGCAAAGAGAAAAAGAACGAGAAAAAATAAGACTCTTTTCAACGCAGGAGGACATCAAAGAGGGGCGTGGTGCCCCTCTCTTGTTTGTGACCGGGAGTGCTGTTATATTGGGAACGGGGCGTCCAGAGGAAGCCTGTCCTGAGCAAAGCCGAAGGATGCAGACCCCTCTGGATCCGCCTGAGGCGGACCCCTTCCCGGCGGGAAGGGGATAAAGGGGATGGGGGCGATAGAGCCGATCGACCAGGTCAGAACAGGGAGTTCGTGCTTTAATCTGGCCTATTTGGCGGATTTATGCTAAATTACATCTTATTTTGGACTGAAATATGAGCGAACGCATTTTAGTCGCCGTAGCCTGGCCTTACGCCAACAGCCGTTTACACCTGGGGCACGTTGCCGGCGCTTACCTGCCGGCAGACATTTTTGCGCGCTACCACCGCGTCAAAGGCGATGAGGTCATCATGGTCTCCGGCTCGGACCAGCACGGCACGCCGGTGACCATCCGCGCCGAAGCTGAGGGCAAGACCCCGGCCGAAGTGGCGCAACACTACCACCAACTCTTTTTAGAGGACTTCGCAAAGCTGGGCATCTCCTGGGATTTATTTACCACTACCCGTACGCCCAACCATGAGAAGACGGCTCAGGATATCTTCCTTAATCTGCTGGAAAAAGGCTTTATCTACAAGCAGAGCGTCTCGCAGCCCTGGTGCGAGAAATGCAGGCGCTTTTTACCCGATCGCTATGTCGAGGGCACCTGCCCCCTGTGTAAATCCCCCAACGCGCGTGGCGACCAGTGCGAGCAGTGTGGCAAGCCCATGAACCCTTCTGACCTGATAGGCGCGCGCTGCCACACCTGTGGCACCCCGCCCGTTTATAAAGAGTCCGAGCATTTCTTCCTCAAGCTCTCCGCCTTCGAGCAACCGCTCCTCGCCTGGGTTAAAGACCAGACGCACTGGCGCAGCAATGTGCTCAACTTTACCACGCGCTACCTCGAAGAAGGCCTGCACGACCGCGCCATCACGCGCGACATTGACTGGGGCATACCGCTGCCGCTGCCCGGCTATCCCGGTAAGCGCATCTATGTGTGGTTCGAGGCCGTCATCGGTTACCTCTCGGCCAGCAAGGAATGGGCGCAGAAGTCGGGCGACCCCGAGGCCTGGCGCAGGTTCTGGGAGGGTGACGCGCGCGGCTATTATTTTATCGGCAAGGACAATATCCCCTTCCACACCATTGTCTGGCCGGCCATGCTGATGGGGTACGGCGGCCTCAATCTGCCCTACGACGTCCCGGCCAACGAGTTCCTCACCATCGAGTCGCAAAAGTTTTCCAAGAGCCGCAACCTGGCGGTCTGGGTGGGAGACTACTTTGCGCGCTATGATGCCGACCCTCTGCGCTACCTGCTTTCGGCCAACATGCCGGAGACGAGCGACACCGATTTCTCCTGGCGCGAGTTCGTCAGGCGCAACAACGACGAGCTGGTGGCCACCTACGGCAACCTGGTACAGCGCGTGCTCACTTTTACCTATACGCGTTTCGATGGCGCGGTTCCCGCTCCGGGCCCGATTGATGAGTCCAGCCGGGCCTTGCTGGATAAGGCGCAGGATACCATCGACATTACGGACAAGCTGCTCTACCGCTGCCATTTCAGGGAGGCCATCCGTGCCGCCATGACGCTGGCGCAGGAGGCCAACCGCTACCTGGACGAGAAGGCGCCCTGGAAAGCCATCAAGACGGATAAAGAGGCCGCGGCTACCTCTCTCTACGTAGCTATCGCGGTCATCTCGGCGCTCAAGACGGTGATGTATCCCTTCATCCCCTTCAGTTCCCAGAAAGTGCATGATTACCTCGGCCTGGCGGGCAGGGTGGAGGATTGCGGCTGGAATCTCGCCATGCCCGAGCCCGGCACGAAGCTAAACCCGCCGCAGGTGCTGTTTACCAAGCTCGACGACAGCGTCATCGAAGAAGAAACACGCCGCATGGGACTGGGCGCAGGCTAGATAAGGACAAACCCGTTGGAACTGAAAGAGGCATATTCGCTGGTGCAGCCGGGGCTAAACGGCGTCGAGGCGGATTTCAAAAGTCTCGTCGAGAGCCAGCGCGAATTCCCCGAGATTCAGAAAATGCTCAAGCAGGTGCTGGTGGGGGGCAAGGTAGTGCGCCCCACGCTTACACTGCTCTGTGGCACTTTCTACGACTATGACCTTGCGTTGCTTCAGCCGATGGCGACTGCCACCGAGCTGATGCATATCGCCACGCTGGTGCACGACGACGCCATCGATTCCGCCGATATGAGGCGCGGGAACGCCACTATCAACTCTATCTGGGGGGTGGACCTGGCTATACTCGTCGGGGATTTTCTATTTGCGCGTGCCGGTGAACTTGCCGCAAAGACGGGCAATATCCGCGTGGTGACGCTTTTTTCCCAGACGCTGGGTATCATCGCGCGTGGCGAGGTGAAGCAGGCGCTCTCGGCTTTCAGGCTGGACCAGACCTTCGAGCAGTATATCGAGCGAGTGGCTGGCAAGACAGCGGCGCTCTTCACGCTGGCTACCGAGAGCGGCTCGGTGCTGAGTGGCGCACCGGAGCCCTCGGTTCAAATCCTTCACGATTACGGTTACAATCTGGGCATCGCCTTCCAGATAGTGGACGATATTCTCGACTTCACAGGTAATGAAAAAGAGGTGGGTAAGCCGGTGGGCGCTGACCTGTTGCAGGGCACGGTGACCCTTCCCGCCCAGATGCTGCTGCAGCGTTATCCTAAAGATAATCCTTTACTCAAGATAGCCAAAAAAGAAGACCTGAACGAGAATATTAAAAAGGTCATAGAGATGATACGCGCGTCGGATATCATCGACGAATGCTACAAGCTGGCGGAAGACTATTGCACGCTTGCGTGCCTCTGCATGGAAAAGCTTCCCGACAAACCCGCCCGCGAGGCGCTGGTGGCGCTGGCGGAATACGTCGTCCGGCGCAAGAAGTAAAAACGGCTCATCACCCACCGCAGGCACTTGTGGCGACGGATTGGAAAACAGTCCGCTGCAGTTCTTCGTCCGCCGGAGGCGGATTCAGAATGACGGCGGATGATAATAAAAGGAGGCTTGAGCCTCCCTTTCTTAGAAGTGTAATTCAGTCCTGAGCCTTATAGACTGTGCCGTCCGTATATGTCTCTTTTTTGGTAGTGGGCAGCTTGGCCTTGAACTGGTCCACGGCGAAGGCGCAGGCGGCCAGGCCTTCGCCCCGGTGCCCCGCTCCGATAGCTACCGTCAGGTTGATGTCGTTCACGTTCAGCACACCCACACGGTGATAGATAGCCATGGCATTCAGCGGCCAGCGTCCCATGGCCTCGTCGATGATGGATTTCAATCCCTGTTCTGCCGTTCCATAAGTGTCGCTATACTCTACGGAGCGCACCGCTTTACCGTGCGAGTTGTCTCTGATGAGACCGACGTATGTCACCACGCAACCGCTGTCTTTGGTCCTCACCAGGTTGACTACGGCCTCCGGCGATATGGGCTCATGCACGATACGCGCAAAAATCTTCTGCGTCATTACAATTCTACGATGGTGATGGCGATTGTTTTGGCTGGGGCGAGATACCAGGTATTCCGCCGGCTGGTTTCCTCTTCAAATGGGTGCTTTTAGGCTTGTCCTCGCCTGAAGGAAGTGCTGTCGGTGTAATACTTGTGACTGCGGGCGGAGTGGTCTGGTCAGAGGGCGGCGTATTAAATACCGCATCCAATTCGTCTCCCTCCAGTGTTTCCTTGGTTATGAGCGCCTGGGCTAATTGCAGAAGCTTAGCTCTGTTTTCCGAGAGCACTTTGATGGCGGTGGTATAGGCTTCTTCAATGATGCGATTTATTTCACCGTCAATCTGGTCGGCCACTTTTTCACCATAGTCACGTTGCTCCGAAATCTCGCGCCCCAAGAAGATCATTTCCTCTTTCTGGCCGAAGGTGCGTGGTCCGAGTATTTTACTCATACCATAGTTGGTTACCATCGCATGTGCCAACTCGGTCGCAGTTTTGATGTCACTTGATGCGCCAGTAGAAAGCTCATTGAATATAAGTTCCTCGGCTGCGCGACCGCCCATATTCGTCGCTAACGTGGCTTTGTACCTTGATAAAGTTTGGATATTCGTATCTTCAAGAAGCTTCTTCGTGTAGCCCAGCGCTGTTCCTCGGGCAATGATTGACACTTTTCGTGGGGGGTCGGAATCTGGGAGCATTTTGGCTACAAGAGCATGCCCTGCCTCATGGTAGGCGATTACCTCTCTTTCTTTGGGACTCATGCGGCGGCTCTTGCGCTCGGGACCCATCAACACTCGATCAATGGATTCCTCAAGTTCTACCATCT
>JBEKPN010000042.1:0-7304 GCA_049520695.1 Dehalococcoidales bacterium
CTATGGAGTTATTCGACAGACCATTATGGGTTCGGACATATTGTTCATTGTTGCCGCTACGGGTGGAGGTACAGGCGCAGGCTCATCCCCCGTGATAGCAGAAATGGCATATCGCATGGGAGCTTTGACGATTGGCATGGCGGCCACTCCCTTTGCCTTTGAGGGTACGCACCGTATGGAGACAGCGCGTCAAGGAGTAGCGGCGCTACTGGGCAGTGTGGACAGCTTAATCGTCATGCCTCAAGACCTAATAGCTTCTTCATCTCAAGGCAAGCCCGACGTGGGTGCAGTCTTTCAAACTGTAACAGACTTGATGGCTGATGGTGTGGAGATGCTCACCGAAGCGATTTATTTCCCCGGCTTGATTAACCTTGATTTCGCGGATGTGCGGGCCATACTTAAAGACTCAGGTTTGACCGAAATGTCATTTGGGTGTGCATCAGGAGAAGACCGAGCCGCTCAGGCTGCCTATGCCACTCTAGCCAACCTTTCTTCGGATGCAGCAGGAAAGAAAGCTAAAGCTGCTCTATTTACCGTGGCAGGAAACAGCGGCCTTACTCTGTGCGAGGTCAACTCGGCCGCCGACGTGATTAAGCACGAGATTGACCCCGATGCGAATATCTCTTTCGCGGTCAACTGTGAGGAAAAAATGGGAGAGGAGATGAAAGTCTCTTTGATCGTGACTGGATTCGCAGGCGCGGAGAACTCGAGATTGAGAGACGATGGCAAATAACATCAGGATTACCATTGATCCAGATGAACCTGAAAAGCCATTGATAACTGCTATTGGCTCAACCGGCATTTTCCTACCTTCTCAGACGCAATAACAACAATCAATTAGCCTGGTATTTAGTAGGGAGGAGCCCATGCTATCTATCGATGAGAGAGTTAGTGCCGAGATACAAGATGCAATCAAAACAGCGAGAAATCGCATCATCGACGACGCCATAGAAATAATTAAGACAAGTTTAGGAAAACTGGACTTTGGATTGGGCTATCCCCTTCTTTATCATGCCCAAGATGCCCCGTTGGCGTCCGGTACAGCTCAACTGATGCTCGTAAACGAGCCAGGCACTATTTTATTTATCGTGGAAATTGTCCCCGGAGAGGCTTCTTCCGAGGATGCAGGGAGGTTGTTGGGACATGTGGGATGGTTGAAGAAGGTAATCCTTCGCGGCTATTCCCCTAATGAACCGATATTGGGCCGACACGCTTGGTACAAGCCGACCTGGTACAAGCCCAGCGCTCTGCCAAACATTGAGAATTTAAAGGGAATTTTACTCGCCGAAGTATTCAATGCCTCTGCCTTAAGCGCAGTTTCTCTTTGCCCGGATTTGGTGGCTAAGACATTCCAATTCTCATTAGAAATTGGCCAGCCTTGAAATAAATTCCCGCAGGCATATTATTTCTCAATTTATTTTAAGCAACAAAAAGGGGCAATACCTAATCAGTTAGTATTCCCTTTGAAAAACGGGCAAGCAGGATGTTATTCACTGCCCAAGAATGTATTCGTTCTTGAGTTTTTCTGGATTCACTCGGCATTAAATGCGTGAATTTTTATCTTGACGTTTCCGTTCACCGTGTTAACATAAGTTGTGGTAGTTTGAATGTCGAGAGTTGTTGGTTTAGGAAGGTGGTAGCGTGCGAGTAGCACTTTACGCCAGGGTAAGTACCGAAAAGCAAGCGGAAAAGTATGGCATTCCGAGCCAGGTTGAGGCCATGGTGAAACGATGCACCGAGAAGGAATGGACCCTCATACATGATAATGGCAGGGAAGCCTTCATCGACGATGGCTACACCGGTGCCGATCTTGACCGTCCATCTCTTAACAGGCTGCGCCAGGTAGTTAAAGAAGGCAAGGCTGATATGATTCTGGCTTATGACCCCGACAGGCTCTCCCGTAAGCTCTATCACCTCATGATCCTAGCCGAGGAATTCGAGAAGCAGGGGGTCAGGCTCGAGTTCATGACCCAGGAGATGGGCTCCTCACCAGAGGATCACATGTTCTTCAACATGAGGGGCACCATCGCCGAGTACGAGCGGGAGAAGATAAAAGAGCGGACTATGCGAGGCAGGCGTGAGAAGGCCCGGCAGGGCAAGGTCGCCAACATTGCCGTCGCCCCCTTCGGCTTCCGCTACGACAAGGTGAAACAGACCTTTGAGGTCGACTCACAGGCCTCGGAAACGGTGAGACTTATTTTCAACAGCTATGTGAGCGACCACCTATCCCTAGTAAAGCTCGCCAGGAGGCTGGAACAGCTCAATATCCTTTCGCCTCGAGGCAGCAGAAAATGGCGGGTGAGCACCCTGTCGTTCATACTCAGCAACGAGGCCTATATCGGCCGCCTCTACCAGTTCCGCGTCACGCACGTTCCACCTAAGCGGCGGCTAAAGGCAGGCTCCGGCAAGAACACCTCGTCCGCACTCAGACCCAGGGAAGAATGGATAATGGTGCCAGTGCCAGCTATCGTACTGCTTGACCTCTTCGACAGGGCTCAGCGTCAGCTCAAGACCAATGCGGAGCTGTCCCGGAGAAACACCAGGAGACAGTACCTACTGGCTGGCATTCTGCATTGTGGCCTCTGCGGCGGCCGCTTGGGGGGCCATGCCGTCCAAGGCATCACCTATTACAGGTGCTACCATGCCAGACCCGAAAAGCCCCTCAGGGACAGCGAGGGCAAGGCCTATCGCTGTCCCTTGACCGAAATCAGAGGCGAGGGCGTTGAGCACGTGGTATGGCAGACTATGGCGGGACTCCTGAAGAAACCGGACAAGCTCATCCTCGAACTCAGGAAACGCCAGGAGCCTAACTCCACTACCGGGGAAGCAGTCCAAAAAGAGCTAAAACTCATTTCGGTTAGACTAAAAGCCATTCCCGAGGAGCAACAAAGGTTGGTGGAGGGCTACAGCAAGGGTCTCTATACCGACATCATGATGCATAGTCAGATGGATGCCATATCCCAGGAGCAGCATGAATTGGTCAACCGAAAAGAACAACTGGAGAAGCACCTCGAAGTAAAAGCCCTTACCGAGAACCAGGAAGAGCAAATACGTATCCTCTCCCAGAAGATAAAAAGTGGACTTGGTAACCTTGACTTTACAGGACGGCAAGAACTCCTTAGACTACTCATAGAAAAAGTCAGCTGCGATGGGCAGACGGTCGAGATTCAGACTGTTCTTAACCTGAATAATAAATTGAATCCAACCCATCGAGAGGGTTAAGGTGAGGGGGTCATAACCTCCTCGCCACCTTTGACACCCCCGCTTCGGAGTGCTAAATTGCCAACGTATGCATAAAGTCGAGGTAGTGCCTTACGATACTAACTGGCCTTTGATGTACGCAGCCGAGGCCAATCTACTTTCCGCCGTTTTCGGCGATGAACTGGTGCGCATCCACCACATCGGCAGCACTTCGGTACCTGGCCTTCAGTCCAAGCCTATCATCGATATGCTGGCCGAGGTGCGTGACATTAAAATAATCGGCAGTCTCAATCCGACCATGATTGCAACAGGATACACACCTATGGGCGAGTACGGCATTCCCGGACGCCGCTATTTTTTCAAGGGCCCGGAGGAAAAACACAGCCACCACCTGCACGCCTTCCAAACAGGCCATGCGGAGGTCGCCCGCCACCTGCTTTTCCGCGACTACCTGCGCTCTCACCCGCAGGAAGCGAGGCAATACGCCAGCCTGAAGGAGTCGCTCGCGGCGAGGTCCCCCAATGACATCGACGCTTACATGCAAGGCAAGGACGCTTTTATTAAAGAAGTGGACAGAAAAACAGCCGCGTGGTCGCTATCCAATGGCTATCTCTCAGCCAGCCCTGAGAAACTATAGGTTTCAGCCCCTATACCATAAGTTGTGCACCGCTTCTCAGTCCCCCGGGATATGATAATATATGCTAAACATCCTGCCCCGCGAAATAGCCACCTTGGAGGTGTAAATATGATAAAACGCCTGCTCAAGCAGGACTGGGATGCTATAGCCGGCATACTGGCCGCCATAACTGCGCTCATTCTGCACCTGCTGCACTACACCGATGAGAACACCCTGCTGGCCATCGCCATCGTGCTGATGGCCATACTGCTGCTGCGCGATTTCCGGCGCGAAAACCAGGCCGAAAAACTTGCATCGTCCGTGGAACGCATCTCCTCGGCGGTGGAGGACGTGAAGCGTGCCGTGCGCACGCCCGACGTCACACTCATCGGGCCGACGGAGCTGCGAGCCGCCAGCCTCGGTTTCGCCCAGAAAGGCCGTGGCGAGGTAGTCTGGTACAACGTTTGCCTGCGCATGTACAAAGCACAGCAGCCGTTCAATATCATGCTCAGGCCGTTTATCGAAAATCCGGCGGTTTCTTCGATCAGATTCGTGCTGGACAGCGAAGAAAAGCAACGCTGGCAATCCGATGTGCTGCCCAAGATTAACGCCACCAGCGGTTACACCAAGGTGGAGGAACCGTACTGGTGCCACCTCAAGGACAACATCTCGTTCGTTATAGCGGAAACCGGAGAAGAAGGGCAGTCCGAGGCCCTAGTCAGTTTCTGGGGCGAGCCTTTTATGGCCATCGGCACGGACAAGAACGTGCCGCGTTACGTCCTCTACGTCAATTCGAGCTCCGAACTGATAGCGCGACTGAAAGAGAAAGAGCGCATCTGCCGCTTGTAACAATGAATCCATGATTTTTCAAGGAGGGACATCATAAAAACCCGCACCATACGCCAGCAGGTCACCTTCAAAGCCAGCCCGCATGAGCTTTACGAGTTGCTCATGGACGAGAAAAAGCACGGGCAGTTCACGCAGTCCAGAACCACCATCAGCCGCAAGGTCGGCGGCAAGATCAATTCCGGCGATGGCTACATCGACGGCATCAACCTCGAGCTCGTGCCGGATACGAAGATCGTGCAGTCATGGCGCGGCAGCGACTGGCCGGAGGGGCACTATTCGAAGGCCACCTGGGAGTTCACCCCCATCGCCGGCGGCACACGCATGATTTTCACGCAGAGCGGCGTGCCCGATGACCAGTATGAGTCCATCGCGCAGGGCTGGCGCGATTACTACTGGGAACCCATGAAGGAGATGCTGCAAAAGTAAACTTACTTAAATACCATCTCACCCCGTACTAAATAGGCATTGACACCCATTGCAAATAGCCTAGAAAAGGGCTAGAGTTATGTTAGAAAGGGAGGGGGTGATATGGAAAGCATAAAAAGCGTCTTGTTCCGGCTCAAGCGGCTTTTCTGGCTGCCCAGGCAAAAGTACGCCTACCTGTGCCAGAGAAGCGGTTTTTACGACAGTATCTAACGCTCTGGACCGAGTTTATGATATTCGAGAGGGGGGCGCATAAGCGTCCCCCTCTTCTCTATTGCCATGGCGAGTGTCCTTCAGAGAAGGACCGAAGCAAGTCTAACCTTGCTTGTCAAACAGGCAAGCCTATTTCTTCCCCTCCGCCTCTTCCTCCATCTCGTACAGCCGCGTGTAGTAATCGGGTATCTCGTTGAGGTGCGCCCAAGCGATCTTGCCCGTGATGACCGGGTCGTCGTTGGTGACGTTGGTGCGCGGGTCAACCTTGCCATGTTCCAGCTCAACGTCCATGCCCATGCGGAACTGCTCGACGTTCCACTTCTTGAAATCCAGGCCTATCTTTTTGGCGACATCTCTGGCCTGCTCGGCGGTGAAAACCTTCTTGACCATATAACCTCCTTTATGTCTGCATCCCATTATGGCCGAACGGCTGAGCGGCGTCAATCCCTCTAAGAAGTCTGAACCCCATCCCCTTGATCCCCTTCCCGTGGGGAAGGGGAAAAGTAATTTAAAAAGATTTTTAAGAGGGGTCTGCACCCCTCTTAACGCCCCGTTTTTTTGAGTTTCAACCAAATCCGAACGATACCCGGGAGAATAGGGGGCTATGCAACTATTCCATTCTACGCCGTTTCATGCTATCTTGTGAGTAGGGACAATATGAGGGGAAACCTATGCAGAAGCAACTGAACCTCAAAGACATTCTCGACCTGGCGGTGCTCAAGGAGGTCGAGGCGCAGGAGTTGTACGCCGATCTCTGCCGCAAGGCTAAAAGTGAAGCTGTAAAGGATGCCTTCCAAACTCTCATCCGGCAGGAAAAGCAGCACCAGTCGCTGCTTGAAAAATACCGTGCCGGGGGGATGAAGCAGGGAGCCCTGCGCATGGAGCATCCCTGCGACTATCATATCGCCGAGCATTTCGCCGAGCCCAAACCGGCTGCGGGCATGGAACTTAAAGACGTCTTCCTCTTCGCCGCCGACCGCGAGAGGGACTCGCACGAGCTTTACCTCAACCTGGCGCACCTGCATGTGCCAGGAGAGGTGAGGGTATTGCTGGAAAAACTGGCTTCACAGGAGCTGGAGCACAAGGCCGTGGTGGAATCGCTCTTCACCGAGGTGGCTTTCCCGCAGACAGATGGGGGATAGGGAGAAAGCACCAAATCCCAAGCACCAAACTCTAAACAAATTCTAAGCACCAAGCACTAAATCCTAATGGGGCGGGGCTTTAGAATTTAGATATTAGGATTTAGAATTTGGGTTGCTATCTCATCTCTCCAGACCTATAATCGAAGTGTATGGCTGAATTAGAGCGACCCAAGCCGCAGCAGTCCTATTCTCGCTTGACCGTCATCGCCATTTTTCTGCTGCTGGCAGTAGGCGCCGTCATCGTCATACTCGATCGCAAACAGGTGGCTCACCTGCTGACTACCTCCAACTGGAGCTATCTCGCCTGGGCCATATTATTCACGGGGATATCTTATCTCGCCGGTAGCACCAGCTTCATGGTCATCATGCGCATTTTTGGCAACAGGCTGAGGACCACGCACCTGTTGAACATCGGCCTGGCGTCGATGGTGCTAATGAATCTCATCGGCCAGCCAGCCGGCCTTTCACTCAGGATACTGCTGCTGGGTAAGCACGGCGTGCCGAACCCCCAGACGGTGGCCGCCTCTCTCCTGCTGTCCTACTTCAAGAACTTGCTGTACTTCTCACTGATCCCCATCAGCCTGATATACATCGTGGTGAGCCACCCCCTGCCCGCCTTCGGCGTGGTCACCATCCTCATCATCATACTCATCTTGATAGTGCTGCTGGTGGTGGCTACCGGAATCGCCTTCTTCTCCCGTCTGCGCGCCTTTGTGCTGCGTGGCATCGGGCACATCTGGCATCTGGTGAGCCGGCGGGACATCCAGAAGTCTCTGGCCCAGTTCAGCGAGGCCATGACGCTGGGCGTGGACGACCTCAAAAAACGCCGCGAGAACCGTATACCGCTGGCGGGGACAATC
>JBEKPN010000043.1:0-7296 GCA_049520695.1 Dehalococcoidales bacterium
ACTAAGCTAAAAGTAGATAGCCGCCGATAGTAAGAAAGCCCGCTAACGTCCGAAGTGAGCTTTTTACATCGTCAAGGCGTGGATTAAGTGCCTTAGTTAATTGTTAAATTTCCATAGATGATCGGAACCGTAATACCCAATATTTTATCCTTGTTCCCTTGCTATTTTTATCAACCATATCCAACCCCTTCGTTAAACCTCTATTTTGACCAGCTCTTCTTCGCCTTTAACCTCGACTGGCGTATTTAGCATATCCTCGGCGCCGATCTTGAGCGATTCCAAAAGCGCTTTCCTGCTTTTTTCCTGGGCGTTGACTCCCGGCAGGTCAATCAGCCAGCCCATCCACCAGTCACCGCTTTTCTTGATGACCGCTCTATAGACCATATAGTTTTCCCTTTTGGCTATCGTTTTAGAGTAATTTTCCATTTAGAGCGGTACGAATAGCATTTGCTATTGCTTTGTCATCTGTGATGTCTATAAAAGCTCCTTGTTGCTCTTTGGGATGAGAAACAACGTAGGGCGCATTCTGAGCTGCTCCTTGCTTTACGGTTTGGTAGATAAGTATTGTCTTGTCGCCCATTAAATATACCCTTGCGCCGAACGGTCCTTTTTCAGTCATTGCCTACCTCCTTAAATCAGAACGTTGCCTGATTTTCTGTTGTCAAAGCTTGTTAGTTAGGTCTACTCCAATTCCAAACTTGTGTCAATAAGGGGCTTGCCTATATGTCTCCTTTAATTCTAATACCAGCAATATTATTTCACTGGCATGTTGACTCCCCCTTTGTATAGTGATAATTTAATCACGCAAGAAAAGCAAAAGGTACCCGCTGACACCCATATACAACAAGGAGGACAGCATGATAGAAGCAGGAGCCGGATTCGCATTATTTGATCGACTTTTGGCAGCCCTTGGTTTGATTAGGGAGAACCACAAGAACAGGACTGAAAGAATTGACCAGGCATTATATGCACTTTATGCGGCGTTAAATGAGACAAAAGCATATGTCCATCGGCTTAATTCTGGTATGCGGCGAAACAGAAAGACAGAATTTGCGATCGCAAAACTCTGGAGCGATGCAAGCATTCCCCTTCGTACCATTGACAGTGACCTAGCTGACAGATGTTTTCTCAAGGCTGGCTACTGGCAGGACCCAGATACTTGGACAGACCTAAAGCTTACAAGGAAACGTATTAAGTTGGATCAAGTTATTAAAAGTGTACATGACTTGTTGATGGCACCATAAAACGAAAAAGCCCCCTGATTTTTTAAGTCAGAGGCTTTTTTAGCTTCAGAATTGGTAGCGGGGGTTCGATTCGAACGAACGACAGAACGGCTGTTGCGCGCTTACACTCCAAAACAGTTAAATATATTGACAGTGACTATTTAGCGTGCTAGATTCACTAGTAGCTGCAACAAGCGTATTAGAGCAGCAGACCAATGGGAGAAAACTATTAGTATAACATCCGAAAGTCTATAAAGGAGGTGCTAGTGTGTCGATACAGTTTTGGGGCGCAATGGCATTTGGGGCGGTGATTGGTTGGACGACCTACTTTATCCTACGCCGGGCACAACCTAAAACACTCGGTGATATTACAACCTTCATTGGAGCTATAGGAGGTGCGGCTGTCACTGGGCTGTTTGACCCAAAGGCAGATGTGTTTGCAGGTTATGCTATTGGTCTTTTAGTTGGTTTTGCCCTCTTTTTCATCGTTTATCTTTCTATCATCGGAAAAAAGGATTTTAAAGAAAAACTATTATCCGATACAAGTGGCGGAGCAATGATGGTAATGATGAATCAAAGGCGCGAGTTGGATAACTTGGAAAAGTCAATCACAAAGAAGCTAAAAGAGGAGAAATAATTGGTAGCGGGGGTTCGATTCGAACGAACGACCTTCGGGTTATGAGCCCGACGAGCTGCCACTGCTCCACCCCGCGTCAACCCTATAAAGTATATGCCGCAGCCTCGCCGCTGTCAAACGCAAATACGCTTATGAGCGTATCTAATCAAAGGAATTAAAGACGGGGTTTACGGCGAGAACTCTACCCCTCACCTTTTATCCTCTCCCCCAAGGGGCGAGGAAATTTATTATCCCCTCTCCCTTGAGGGGAGAGGGTAGGGTGAGGGTGAAATGACTACTTGCCGTCATCTGGCTTCTTCTGGTAGCGCTCCGGCCACCACCCTTTTAGGCGCGCCAGTATCTGCTTCTCGAATCCCTGCTCGCTGGGCTCATAGAACTGCCGCCCCTTGAGGCTCTCCGGCAGGTTTTGCTGGCGCACGAAGTGTCCCTCGAACTGGTGGGCGTACTTGTAGCCCTTGCCGTAGTCCAGGTCTTTCATCAGCTTGGTGGGAGCGTTGCGCAGGTGCAAAGGCACCGGCTCGTTGCGGCCCTGCGTCACCTCTTTTTTGACCTGTGAGTAGGCCATATAGAGCGAGTTGCTCTTGGGCGCCGTCGCCAGATACACCACCGCCTCGGCCAGCGCCAGGTTGCCCTCCGGCATGCCGATAAAATGCACCGCCTGCTGCGCTGCCATAGCCACCACCAGCGCCTGCGGGTCGGCCATACCGACGTCCTCAGAGGCGAAACGCACCAGCCGCCGCACGATGTAGAGGGGGTCCTCGCCGGCTTCCAGCATGCGCGCCAGCCAGTAGAGGGCGGCGTCCGGGTCGGAGCCACGCAGCGTTTTATGCAAAGCGGAGATGATATCGTAGTGCTGCTCGCCGTTCTTGTCGTAGAGGATGGCGCGGTGCTGCACGGCGTCTTCCACCACCGGCAGCGTGATGAAGCGGCGGCCGGCCTCATCGGGAGGGGTGGTCATGGCGGCCACTTCGAGGGCGTTGAGGGCGGTGCGGGCATCTGAGTTGGACATGGCGACCAGGTAATCGAAGGCGCTTTCTTCCATCTCGACATTGAACGCCCCCAATCCTCTTTCCTTGTCCTCGATAGCGCGGCGTATGATAGTGCCGATTTCAGTCGGGGAGAGCGGCTTGAGCACGAACACCTGCGCGCGTGACAGGAGAGGTGAGATGACCTCGAAGGAGGGGTTTTCCGTGGTAGCGCCGATGAGGGTGACGGTGCCGTCCTCCACGTAGGGTAAAATGGCGTCCTGCTGGGCCTTGTTGAAGCGGTGAATCTCGTCGATGAAAAGGAGCGTTTTCTGCCCGGCGAGCTTGCGGCGCTCACGCGCTTCTTCGATGATGCGCCTCAAGTCTGCCACACCGGCGCTGACGGCGGAGACTGGGCTGAAGTGCGAGTCAGTGGCCTGCGCCATGATGTAGGCCAGCGTGGTCTTGCCCGAGCCCGGCGGCCCCCACAGCACGACGGAGGGCAGGTTGCCAGAGTCGATGGCCTTGCGCAGCACATGCCCCGGCCCGATGATGTGCTCCTGCCCCACGAACTCGGCGAGCCTGGTCGGCCTCATGCGCGCCGCCAGCGGCGCTTCCTTCAGCTTGTCTTTTTCGTACTGGTAATCGAATAAATCCATATCATTACAAACCCATTGCGAGGAGCGTAGCGACGTGGCAATCCCTGCCAAGTAGATACCCAACGGGCATACCCGACTTCTCACGGGACGGAGTAGCGTTAATTATACTCCGAGAGTCATCCACGGTGGTGTTGATGTCCGGGATTCCCACGTCATGCGCCTTGGGCGTATTCCTCGGAATGGATGCATCGCCTAGTGGTACCTCTTCACCTCAAAGCGGTATAGCCTCACCTTCTCACCCGGCATGATGTCAGCCTTGAGGCGGCATATATCTATCTGCTGTTCGGCGGTGTCCACGCCCTCCAGGTCAGGTAGCAAAAGTCCACGGCGTGCCCCGCGCTGCACGATGGCGCCGTACTTTTTGGGGTTAAGCTGTTCCTTGCTCTCGATGGGCTCAGGTGGTGTGAGCACATCTACGCTGATGTCCAGGTCTTTGAGTTCTTCTTCCTGGACGGGTTCAAAGCGCGGGTCGCGTGTGGCTGCGCTGATGGCGTTGACGATTATCTCCTCCGCCACGCTAGGCCGCGACGGTTCGAAGGTGCCGATGCAACCGCGCAGCTCACCGCCTTTATGGATGGAGACGAACACGCCGGCTTCTTCCTTCATCTCAGGAGTGAGCATAGCTGGGGGCTGCATGATACGGCCTTCCTTCACATAGGCATCGATAGCCTCGTGCGCCAGCTTCACCAGAGGCGACATGGCCTGTTTCGGGATGATGAGCCCGGCATAGCCCACCACGCTGGAATAGTCGCCGGACGACTCGCCGGAAGTCTGATAGCGCACCAGTTCGGCCCGGCGCGCTTCCATAGCTTTAGCCGCCGAGATGAGCGCCACCACCGGGGCGTAGCCGCACATGGTGATATTCTGTTCGGCAATGCGTTCCAGGAGTTCGTCTTCGTCCAGCCTGAGAATGGCCTCTATGGCCGAGCTGTCCTTGCGCCTGGCCTGCTCCTCCGGCTCGTAGTGCGTCATGTCGCTTGAAGCGAGGATGATGACATCCCTCTCCAGCCCGTTAAGCACCTCGGCTATCTCCAGGCCGATCTCTTTGTAAACACTGCCGCTGGCGTGGGACAGTACAATAGGTACAATTCTGATGTCTTTCTTGAAATGCTGCAGGAAAGGTATCTGCACCTCGACGGAATGCTCGCGCAGGTGGGCGTTTACGTCTTCCTCAAGGTAGGACGAGTTGCCGGACAGCTTTTGCGCCAGTTCCGCGTCTATCTCGACGTTTCCCAGCGGCGTTTCCCAAGTGCCGGATGTCATGATACTGAAAGGTTTACCCAGCCCGGTGTGATTCGGCCCCATGATGATAAAGGTATCTGTGAACCGGATGCGCGAGACGGCGGCTCCCGCCACTGGCCCCGAGTAAATATAACCGGCGTGCGGGCATATCAGCCCGACGACCTCTTCTCTGGGCGCGTTGTCCTCCACCATGCCGGCGATCATTTCTTCAAGCTTGGATGGAGAAGCTGGGTAGAACGAGCCCGCCACCACCGGTTTTCGAATCATAGCAGTCATTTCGGCACCCCCTTGATATCCATTCTGAAATTGAGGTCCACGCCGCAGAATTTGCAGTGTGAGCCGGACAGTCCCAGCATCTCCGTCTGGTAGCCCTGCCGCCGCACGATGAGGTTGTGGCAGTTGTAACACACCGTGTTTTCAGCGGAGTGGCCCGGCACGTTGCCGGCATAGATGAACTTCAGCCCGGCTTTCTGGCCCAGGTCCACGGCGCGCTCGATGGTGGCTACCGGAGTGGCAGGGAGGTCCTGCAGATCGTGCTGCGGGTAAAAGCGCGTCACGTGCCAGGGCGTCAGCTCGCCTAAGGAGGAGGCGATCCAGCGGGCTATACTATTAAGCTGTTCGTCGTCATCGTTCATACCGGGTATGATATTGGTGATGACCTCTACATGCATGCCCCATTTGTCTTTAGCCCTCTTGGTGACCTCCAGTATGCCGCGCCAGTGGCTGATTTTCGCCAGTTTTTTATAGAACTCATCGTTGAAGCCCTTGATGTCCACACGCCAGGCAGTGAGGTACGGTCCCAGCAGGTCGAGGGCTTCTTCCGTGGCGTAGCCGTTGGTGACATAGACGGAGTAGAGACCCGCCTCATGCGCCAGTCTGGCTGAGTCCAGCGTGTATTCGAACCACATGGTGGGTTCATTGTAGGTCCAGGCAATGCCTTGACAGCCTTCCGCTTTAGCCATCTTGATGGCGGCTTCCGGCTGCACCTCGTAGGTGCCGCGCTCGGCGTCCGGTATGTCCACGCACGAAATTTCCCAGTTCTGGCAATGGATGCAGTGGAAGTTGCAGCCCCACCCGCCGAGGGAAAAACACAAACTGCCGGGGTAGAGATGAAAAAGTGGTTTTTTCTCGACCGGGTCAACGGCGATAGACGAGGCGCGGGCGTAGTTCATGTTGTAGAGAGTGCCCCCCTCGTTCTGGTACATCTTGCACACGCCCGTCTTGCCCGGCGCAATACGGCAGCGCCACTGGCAGGTGTGGCAACGCACCATGAATTCAGGGAGCTTTTCGTAGAGGCGGGCTTCAACCATGATAATAGTATAACACTGACGCAATCGTGATGCAGTTCACAACAGGAATCCATAATGATTACAACAAGTGGTATCTAGTGATGCTTAGCCAAAGACACGAACTACTACGTATCATATATCGCCATTGACAATGTGTGATATAATACATATTGATTGACAAAATGAATGATTTAATCCAAGGAGGTATCAAGATGGGTGTCACAAATTTAGTGCCTTATGCTGAAGCTGAGTTAGCCCTTCTCGAAGAACTCGTAAAATGCGGCGGTGAAGGCGAAACGGGGACTATTGTCGAAAAAGCGATGAAACATTTCCCCATCCTACAAGGAGTTGAAGAGTTGAACCGCATAACACCATCTGGGAGCGACTGGTGGTCAGGGCGCTTCCGCTTTGACTTTTCGAGATTAAAGAGAAAAGGTGAAGCAGAAAATATCCAACATGGACTTTGGAGAATCACCGAACGAGGGATTGCGAGGTTGGAAAAAGCAGGCAAAGTCGTTCCGGAGAATACAAAGAGAACAGTCCGAGATAAAATGGACACTGTTCAACCGAAGAATGTAAATCAACGCAAACATGCACAAACAAACGGGGAAAGTGCTGCAAATGAGGCATTAAGTATTGTGGGCTCGTTGTGTGATATTAAAGCGTTTATTCCCTCCCTGTCTCAGCAGCAAAAAGTCGTTTTAAATGACATGCTAAGGATAATCCGACGACTAATAGACGAGATAGAAAATTCTTTCAGTGACAGTTAGATATTAAAATTCCGGTTTCAGAATAAAAATAGGAGTTTTAGCCTTGATACTCGGTTTTAAAAGTACAATGTGGTAGTCATGAAAAATAATCTGTTAATCATTCTGACTGATATGGAGTTGCGGGCAATTCTCGGGCAATTTCATGGTTGTGTTAAGTGCGATTTACGCAATAGATGCTCATTTAGAAATGCCACATATAGGTCTTGTCGGGAAGCCCAATCATCTGCCCCAGCCAAAATAAAAACAATAATATCCGGGATTCATAAAGGGTGTCCCGCCGCGGTTTAAACGTCAAGATTAAAGGATGAACTCTAATGTTTCAGCCAATTTACATTGACTTTCCAGGTTTGGGTCGTCCTAATGACGAGATGAGTGAAACCGAGAGATTGAAATGGTTCATCAGGGACGCAAGCGTAATTCCTGATAAAAAAGTAAGACAGGCCCTTCGCATCATCGGGCTCAAATGGGGAATCAAATTTAGGTACAATTGTGGCTCATGCCATCGCTGTGA
>JBEKPN010000044.1:0-7800 GCA_049520695.1 Dehalococcoidales bacterium
ACCCCCCGCCACCACCGGCATAGCAGCATTCTCGCGTACGAACTCTATCAAGGCGGCGCCTCCTCGCGGAATGACCAGATCTATGACATCCCGCATCTTGAGTAATTCGTTCACCAGAGTGCGCTCGGTGTCCTCGATTAGTTGTACCGCGCCATTAGGTATACCAGCCTTTTGAAGCGCAGCCGAAGCCACCCCTGCCAGAGCGATGTTGGAACGCAGGGTCTCCTTGCCGCCTCGCAGTATCACGGCATTTCCCGACTTGAGGCACAGCGTGGCGATATCGATGGTTACATTCGGCCTGCTTTCGTATATGGCCGCTATGACACCCATGGGGACGCGCTTCTTGCCGATGAGCAATCCGTTGGGCATGGTGCGCATGTCGAACACTTCGCCCACAGGGTCGGGCAGCGCGGCTATCGAGTTGACATCATCGGTTATAGATCTGAGGCGTTCCTCTGTAAGCAGCAGCCTGTCAAGCATAGCATCATTCATGCCGGATGCTTTGGCTTCATCGTAGTCCTGGCGGTTGGCTTTCAAAATTACAGCCTTGTTTTCGATAAGACTTCGTGCGATTTCCTTTAAAGCCTGATTTTTAATCTCCGTGGACAGGCAGGCAAGCTTGCGTGCGATCTCCTACTGGAGTTCCCCACTCCCCCTGAAACGGAAGCAGTGTAGCGGAAGCAGACCTGAAACGGCCTTGTTTACTTTCCTTGTCAACGCACAGCGTCCCTTGCGGCCGTCGTTAAGCTCCAGAATGTAACCGTTGCCGTCTGCCAGGAGCTTATAGTCGGTCAACGTCAACTCTCCCCACCAGTTATTGTTGGTTTCGTCGAACAGGCGGTAATCCACACCCACCAACAGTTCGTCATTATATCCGTTGTACAGTTTACCCAGTGCCATCGGCCCTCCGGTTTAACAAAACCATATTATTGCGATGAATTACCTCTGCGCCATAGTCATATCCCAGTTGATGCGCTATCTGCCCCGAACGCATCCCTTTAATGGCTATTGCGTCACTGGAGCTATAGTTCGTAATACCGCTGGCAATCCTTGCCCCGCCAAGGCTGCACACGTCCACGATATCACCGCGTTCCCATTCCCCCTGCACCTCCTTCACTCCGGCGGGAAGCAGGCTTTTATTCTGCTCCACCAGCGCTCGTGCAGCCCCGTCATCTACCACCAGGCAGCCGCGCGTGCACAGCCCGGAAAGCATCCAGCGTTCTCGGCTCTCCAGTTTGCTGGTGGCAGGAACAAAGCGCGTGCCGATGGCTTCACCATTTGCCAGACGCCAGATGATATTCGGTTCGCGCCCGTCAGCGATGATAACATTCACCCCTGAAGCGGTCGCCAGGCGAGCCGCCTCGATTTTAGTGGACATGCCACCTGTACCCAGCTTTCCGGCTGTATCTCCCGCCATGGACTCAATCGTAGAGTCTATATTACACACTTCAGGTACCAGGCAGGCCTCCGGGTGGATATGCGGGTCGGCGGTGTAAAGACCAGCAATATCCGTCAGTATAATAAGCAAGTCGGCGTCCACCAGGTTTGCCACCATGGCCGAGAGATTGTCGTTGTCGCCGAAACGGGCTTCACCAAGCTCTTCCACCGCCACCACATCATTCTCGTTGACGATGCCTACAATGCCGAGATCTAGAAGGCCCATAAACGTATTTCGTGCGTTGAGGTATCCGTTTCTATCTCTCAGGTCGGTTCGGGTGAGCAGAGCCTGGGCTACGGTGATACCGTGTTTCTCGAAAAGTTCCTCGTATACCGTCATTAGACGCCCCTGGCCGACGGCGGCCAGTACCTGGCGCATAGGCACGCCCTTAAGCTCGTGGTTAGCCTTGAGTCTCTGCCGTCCAGCGGCCACTGCACCGGAGGTTACGATAACAACCTCGCATCCCTGTGCGTATATGGCCGCCACCTGCTCCACCAGGCCGGACATGATATTTACTTCTAGATGGTCGCCGCCGCCGGTCAGCAAGCTGGTGCCGAACTTGAGCACGATGCGCTTATAAGCCAATGTCGTATTATTCATAGCTTTGTTTATTGGCACTATTATAGCAATCTTGCCGCTGGCTAAACAAGAAGCCTTGCTTTTATGCACAGGGACGAGACGGTGTTACCCAGCGTGAACGTTGCATTTCTGTTAGAATGTATTTTATGGCCGGTCAGTCTCTGAACGGTCTTTGTGGCGTTTTGGTATAGAATTGAAAATAGATAAGCTGATTGAACTTGCTCGTGAAATGCCGGCTTATCGCTGGTTGCTGGATAAGCTTTCTAAAGACAGCACCAGTGCACTCGTCATCGAAGGAGCGCGGCCTTATCTTCTGGCCTGTTTGTACCGGGACCTCCAGCGTCCCTTTCTTGTGGTTACCGCTCAACCCGAAAAGAGCCATCGTTTAGGGGAACAGATTGCAGCCTGGTGCGACTCCCAGAGTATTCTCCAGTTGCCCGAGCCGGACGGCCTGCCTTACACTCGCATCACTCCCGATACTGCCACCGAGCTTGAAAAGTTGCAGGTGCTTTCCCAACTGTCCAGGCCAGCTCTGGCTTCTTCACCATCCCTCTTGATAGCTTCGGTACCGGCGCTTTTGCAAAAACTGCCTTCATCGCAGACCTTCCACAGCGGATGGGTCAACCTGAAAAAGGGAATGGAAATAGACCCACTCAAACTGCTTGCTAGTCTTAACGAACTCGGCTATCAAAACGAAAGTCTGGTAGAAGTGCCGGGCAGTGTCAGCCGCCGGGGCGGCATCATCGATATATTCTCGCCCACGTCGGAGATGCCGGTGCGTGCGGAATTTTTCGGTAACAGTATCGATAGCCTGCGCCTTTTTGAACCTATCAGCCAGCGCTCTCTCAAACCCGTGGACATGATAAACGTCGGTCCCGCTTTGGCACTGTCGAGGTTTTTTACCGGCGACATCAACAGTGTAGATAATCTTTTCGACAAGATTGATTTATCCAGCCTCAGTGCCGAGTCGCGCCAGGAGTTTGAACACGATATCCAGCTGTTCAAAAACGGGCAGTTACCGGCCACCCCCTCGTTATACGCCTCTTTTTTCAACTCCGACATGCTTTTAAGTTACCTGCCGCCGGGTTGCCTTGTAGTTCTGGACGAACCGCGCCGTATAAGGGAAGAAGCGCAATTCCTCGACGATGAGGCCCGCCGCGTATTTGCAGAGAGACTGGCTTCTCAAGAGTTACCCAAAGATTTCCCCAGGCCGTATTTTACATGGGATGAGCTGGAGACGGGGCTGGGCTGCGCACAGCGTTTGGAACTGCCCGTCTGGCAGTCCGCAGAGGAAAGCGCAGCACTCCGACTTGATTTCTCTCAGGCACGCAGCTATAACGGGCAGCTCCCCGTCTGGATCGAGAAGGTTAAACAACTTATCGAACAGAAAAAGAGGGTGATCGCCATCAGCCATCAGGCAGGACGCCTTGCCGAGCTCTTGGAAAAAGAAGGAGTGGTTACCACCGCTGTTACTGATATCGACAGCCTGTCAGCAACCGCTTCCATTACACTGGTGCAGGGGTTGCTTGCGCAAGGCTGGGAACTTAACAAAAGCACCTATCTTTTCACCGATAGCGAACTCTTCGGTTTCCTTAAACAACAGCGGCTCACCCGGCGACGCAACGTGCCGCATCACAAGCTCTTCGTTGACATAAGGCCCGGGGATTACGTGGTGCACATCGAGCACGGCATCGGCAAATTTTCCTGTGTCATCACCATGAATGCGGGCGGTATGACGAGAGAATACATGCTGTTGGAATATGCCGCAGGTGACCGTCTCTATGTGCCCACCGACCAAATAGACAGAGTAGGGCGTTATATCGGGGCCGGCGACCATCCACCAACGCTCAATCGCCTGGGCAGCCTCGAATGGGTCAGGAGCAAGGAAAAAGCCCGTGAGTCGGCCGAGGATATCGCCCAGGAGCTCCTAGACATCTACGCGGCGCGCGAGGTAGTGCCTGGCTTCGCTTACTCGCCGGACAACACCTGGCAGATGGAGCTGGAGGCTTCTTTCCCCTATGTAGAAACGCCCGATCAGCTCACTGCTATCGCGCAGATTAAAGAGGATATGTCTCACGCACGTCCCATGGACCGGCTGGTCTGCGGGGATGTGGGTTACGGCAAGACCGAGGTGGCCCTGCGTGCCGCTTTCAAGGCCGTCCTGGACGACAAGCAGGTGGCGATACTGGTGCCCACCACAGTGCTGGCGCAGCAACACTATACCACCTTCAAAGAGCGCTTGAGCGCCTTTCCCGTGCGCGTAGAGTCGCTGAGCCGCTTTAAGAGTCATAAGGAGCAGCAGGAAGTCGTCGCTGGTATCGCCGACGGTGCGGTGGATATCGCCATTGGCACCCACCGCCTGATACAGAAGGATGTTACGTTCAAAGACCTGGGGCTGCTGATTATCGACGAGGAACAGCGTTTCGGCGTCAGCCACAAGGAACACTTCAAACGTTTACGCCAGGAGATCGATGTGCTCACCCTCTCGGCCACACCCATCCCGCGCACGCTCAATCTGTCTCTGGTGGGAGTGCGAGACATGAGCATCATGGAAACACCGCCGGAGGAAAGGCTGTCCATCAAGACCTACGTGGCCGAATACAACGACCAGCTTGTCAGAGAGGCCATCGTCAGGGAGCTGGAGCGCAATGGACAGGTCTTTTTCGTACATAACCGCGTGCAGAGCATCGGCATACTAGCCGAAAAAATGAGAGTCCTCGTGCCCGAAGCCCGCATAGGCGTAGGCCACGGGCAAATGCACGAGGATGACCTCGAAAAGGTAATGGGCGATTTCGCACAGGGGAATGTGGACGTGCTGCTGTGCACCACCATCATTGAAAGCGGCCTGGACGTGCCCAACGCCAACACCCTCATTATCAACCAGGCGGACAGGCTAGGGCTGACGCAGCTTTACCAACTCCGAGGGCGCGTAGGGCGCGGCGCCAATCTGGCTTACGCCTACCTTCTGTATGATAAGGGTAAACGCCTTACCCCGGATGCCAACCAGCGCCTGCGTACCATTTACGAAGCTACCGAGCTGGGAGCGGGTTTTGGCATAGCCATGAAAGACTTAGAAATCAGGGGCGCCGGCAATATCCTTGGCGTCAAACAAAGCGGACACATCAATGCCGTGGGCTTCAGCCTCTATACCCAGCTTCTGTCCGAGGCCGTCGAGGAGCTTAAAACGAAGAAAGCCTCGGAGCGGGCGGGCAAATCCTTTACACCCCCCATGCGCCTGCCGCCGCCCACCATAGACCTGCCGCAACCAGCTTTTATACCGGAGCACTATGTGGCGGATACCGATACGCGCCTCAGCCTGTATCAGTGCCTGGCCGGAGCCAGAAATACAGAGGGCATCGAGGTACTGGGCAAGGACTTCAAAGACCGTTTTGGGGAGCCTCCGGTCGAGGTTATAAATCTGCTGTATGCGGTGAGGATAAAAGTGCTTGCCACTAAAGCGCGGTTAGAGTCTGTATCCACTGAGGAGAACCAGATTGTGCTCAGGCGGCCTACGGGTATGCAGTTCGACCCATTCCGTCCCGGACTGTCCCGTACAGGCATCAAGGTGAGTTTCAATCAGGTCCGGCTGGACACCGGCGTACTCGGCAAGGACTGGCAGAAGGCGCTGGAGGACGTGGTGGGGAGGTTGGGTTCGTAATCTTCATCGGGCACGGCGCGTCGTGCCCTTGCCTTCGTTGCCATGCTGGAGGCCAGGATTGAAGGCCGAAGCACCTGGTAGGAGGGGTTCTAAGCTGTGGCTTGACTTGCTCATTTCCATTCAGGGTTACTGCTATAAAGGAAAAAACCGTTGGGGACTGGTTCATCCCGAATGAAAACGTTGGGTACAAGTCTGGGTAGAGCCATATAGATGGAATGAAAACCCTTATAATCTTTGACCATCGAAAAGGCTGTTTTCACTTCTTCGTCTTCAATACTGTAAAAGGTATGGGACAGGGCTAAGATTGAATTATTAATAATTCCTTTCCTTTTCAGCTTTTCAGCCTTCTCGTTAATGGAAGCTGTCATAACCCTGTATAATTCCTGAATGAATAATTCAGGTGTCAGTTGTTTGGTCATCTCTGTGCCACCAGACATTACGGAAGGATAAACGAGAGAGCCTTCATCTGTGAGTTTCATCAGTTGTATTGACCTCAGGCTATTCCCTTGAAAGATAGTCTGACTTCCTGGCGGCAAATTGATCATTGTATTCAATTTTTCGGCGATACTGGATGCTAAGCTATCCCATGACTTACCCTTTTTGGGTAATTGGGGCTGTCTAATGAATAGCATGATATATTTACCGACTATATTTGGTAATTGTGAATTAATCTTATGCACTAAATCCCTAACTTGCCCATAATATTGATTAAGGGCTTGGTCAGTTAGGGCAGTTGCTTCAACCGCATAATTAATTTGTTTAACCATAATCCAAAAGTCAGGTGGGTCATCTAATTCTTCAGCCGGTTCAGTTACATTGCCTGGATGAATTTGAGAAAGGTGATAGTATAATGAAGAAGCCGTATCCCACTCAACTATTGTTTTATGTTTTTCTTGCGTCATTTTCTATCCTGGCTAGTTATTGAGCATAGTTAAGTTTAAATTCCCGTATTTAACTGCTCCCCCTCTTTCCTTTTCACCTTCGGGGCTTTGGCATAGGTGACATTGGTCTGCGTTTGGGGCGGCATGTCCACCGTTTTGCCGTCCAGCAAATCCTCGATGGTGATAATCTGTATGCGGTTGTAGTCCTTGTTATAGATAGGCGAGTGGTAGTACCCCGCGTCCAGCGCCTCTTTGAGCATTGGCGCGGTCGGCGGTTCCAGCGTGAGCAGCACACCCATAGCCTCTTTGGATGAAACGTCCTTTAGCTCGCGGATGGTCGTTGCGCCCACATGCCCGCTTTTCACCTGTATTATGATGCGTTTGGCCTGGTTATCCGCGCTGTCGATGAAACTGATAACGCCGTCTATTCCTTTGTCAGCGCCCTTTTTCTGGTCGCCCACGGCGCGCGCGTAAATTTTGGAGAGCGCCCACCACTGGAACTGGTATCTGTCCTGGTGCGCCAGTGCCTTGGCGCTTTCCAGATCCACGGGTTCGCCGATAACCTCGACATTTATGCCGAAGCTGTCCTTTAGGCGCGTGCGCATGAGGTTTATGGCAAGGTGCGTAACATCTATGCCTACCCATTTGCGGTTGAGCTTCTGCGCGGCCACTACCGCCGTGCCACAGCCGCAGAAGGGGTCGAGCACAATATCACCCTCATTGGAGCTTGCCTGGATGATGCGCTCAAGGAGAGCGACTGGCTTTTGAGTATCATACCCCAAACGTTCTTGTTTTGGACCGCCCATCGTTGCAAGGGAATATATATCATCGAAAATATCTTGTAATGCTAAGCCTTTGGCTTCGTTGAGATATCTTTTTAGTTTAGGCCATGCACCATCAGTC
Source organism: Dehalococcoidales bacterium (assembly GCA_049520695.1). Lineage (GTDB taxonomy): Bacteria > Chloroflexota > Dehalococcoidia > Dehalococcoidales > UBA1222 > SURF-27. The sequence continues at coordinate 7,460 of JBEKPN010000044.1, forward strand.
TTAGGCCAGAATATCCTATTTTGTTCATCCAACTTATCCAAATCAGCTACAGGATGAACCCAATGCCGATTTTTTGTGTTTGGGTCGAAACCGTGCCAAACCTTACCGCTTTCACCATGTCTGATTCCGTTGCCAGTTAAATCTCCTGTCCAGTAATCGCCACGGCCATCTTCGTCAGCCGCGGCATGGAAATGCAGATGATGGGACGCGGCATGCCCATGGACGTCAACGAGTGGGTCATCCGCCCGCTGCTGATGAACATCAGCGTCATCGGGCTGTTTATGATTCCGATGATCACCATGCGCCTGTTCGCCGAGGAAAAGCGCTCCGGCACCATCGAG
>JBEKPN010000045.1:0-7133 GCA_049520695.1 Dehalococcoidales bacterium
CGCCCTTATCAGCCAGACGGCCAAGTACTACATCGGCGGACTGCTCAAACACGCCGACGCCCTGATGGCTATCTGCGCCCCCACCACCAACTCCTACAAGCGCTTGGTGCCGGGCTACGAGGCTCCGGTGAACCTGGTCTATTCGGCGCGCAACCGCTCGGCCGCAGTGCGCATCCCCATGTACAACGAGAACCCCAAGGCCAAGCGCCTCGAATTCCGCTGCCCGGATGCCACCTCCAACGGCTACATGTGCCTTGCCGCGCTGCTCATGGCCGGCCTCGACGGCATCCAGAACAAGATAGATCCGGGCGAACCCCATGACATGAATCTCTATGAACTGTCCAAGGAAGAAGCCGCCAAGATACGCACTGTCCCCGGTTCGCTCGACCAGTCCCTCATCGCTCTGGAAAAGGACCACGCCTTCCTGCTGAAGGGCGATGTGTTCACCAAGGATGTCATTGACGTGTGGATCGACTACAAGCGCACCCAGGAAGTGGACGCCATCCGCATGCGCCCGCATCCCTGGGAGTTCCACATGTACTTCGATATCTAGTCTTAAAAGCCGGTGAGATGAGAAGCCTCCCATTTCAGGGAGGCTTCTCTGGTGATATACGATAGAGGGCTTTTATATTGGGTGGCTGTGCTATAATTAAAGGCGTTAATTCTGAAAGGAGGTTTCTTATGCCTGCTAAATCAAACGCCGAGTCCAAAGCCTATGTTCTCAAGCAGTGTAAGGAACACGACGTAAGGTTCATCCGCATCTGGTTCACCGATGTGCTGGGCATGCTCAAGAGCTTTGCCATCAATGTCGACGAGCTCGAGGGCGCGCTGGAAGAAGGGATGGGTTTTGACGGCTCGTCCATCGAGGGCTACACCCGTATTGACGAGAGCGACATGATCGCCATGCCAGACCCCGATACCTTCCGCATTCTGCCCTGGAGGCCGAAGGAACACAATGCAGTGGCACGCATGTTCTGCGATGTGCAGTTGCCTGAAGGCACGCCGTTCGAAGGCGACCCGCGCTATGCTCTCAAGAAGGTACTCAAGCGGGCAGCCGGTTTAGGTTATACCTTTTACGTTGGGCCCGAGCTCGAATATTTTTACTTCAAGAAGGACCCCGAGGGTAAGCTCCCCCAGGGCACCGGGTTCCTGGATGTGGGCGGCTACTTCGACCTGACCCCCCTGGATGAGGCTTCCGACCTCAGGCGGGACACCGTACTCACCCTGGAACAGATGGGCATCGGTGTAGAATACTCGCACCACGAGGTAGCGCCCAGCCAGCACGAGATTGACATGCGTTACACCGATGCGCTGACCATGGCGGACAACGTCATGACCTACCGGCTGGTGGTCAAAGAGGTAGCCCACAAGAACGGCGTTTATGCCACCTTTATGCCCAAACCCGTCTTCGGCGTCAACGGCTCCGGCATGCACGTGCACCAGTCGCTCTTCAAGGGTGAAGCCAACGCATTCTTCGACAAGAACGACCCCTATCACCTCTCGAAGATAGCCCGCAGCTACGTGGCTGGCCTGCTGGCGCATGCCCCGGAGATCACGGCCGTCACCAGTCAGTGGGTCAACTCCTACAAGCGCCTGGTGCCGGGCTATGAAGCTCCGGTTTACATCTCCTGGGCTAGGCGCAACCGCTCCGACCTGGTGCGCGTGCCGGAATACAAGCCCGGCCGCGAGAAGGCCACCCGCATCGAGTACCGCTCGCCCGACCCGGCCTGCAATCCCTATCTCACCTTCGCCGTCATGCTGACGGCTGGACTGGACGGCATCGAGAAGGGCATGACGCCGCCCGAGCCTGTGGAGCAAAACGTCTACGAAATGAGCGTGGAGGAGCGCAAAGCCCGCGGCATCAACACACTGCCCTCCAACCTGCTGGAAGCGGTAGAGCTGGCCGAGAAGAGCGAGATTGTCAGGCGAGCCCTGGGCGACCACATCTTAAATGCCTTCGTCGAAAACAAGAAGAAGGAATGGGACCAGTTCCGCGTGCAGGTAACCAACTATGAGATAGAGCGCTACCTGCCCATCCTCTAGCTAGACAATCCATTAAGTGTGGTGACGGACCGACCGTGGACAAAATCCGCGGTCGGTTTTCTTATCGCGGGAAATTCTAAACTCTAATATCTAAATACTAAATCAGGTACGAATTCCTTTTGGATTTAGGATTTGGTGCTTGGTATTTTTCGTGTTGTTATCTGGCCGCTTTTACCGTAAGATATAAATAATATGGGTGTTTTGGACAATGTCGCGCTGGTTGTGGGTGCCATCGGCGTAGTGGTGGTAGGGTGGGGGGTATTGCTGGGCGCAATCGCTTTTTTACGCGACGAGATCACCAGCTTGATGAGCCGGGGTGCCAAAGACGTGCCGCTGGAAAAGATTCGCTACGATGTGGGGCGGCACCTGCTGTTGGGGCTGGAGTTCCTCATTGCCGCTGACATCATGCGCACCATCGCACAGCCCAGTCTGGAACAGGTTACCGTGCTGGCTATCATCGTGGCCATACGGACGGTGCTCAGCTTCTTCCTCACCCGCGAGATGGAACGCGTCAACAAGTAACCCTTTCCCCGTAGTATTTTTCTCAGGTTAAGGAATTATCATGATAGAACGTCCGACCTTTATTACCGATTTCAGCCTGGCGCAGACCGAAGATCTGATGACCTCGCTGGGCGAACCGGCTTACCGCGCCAAAGCCCTGCTGCGCTGGGTGTACCAGAAACGCGCCTCCTCTATTTATGAAATGACGGATTTCCCCAAAGTCTTGCGGGACAAACTGGCTCAGAAAATCCATCTCTCCAGCGTGGAAGAGGTTGAAACGCAAGAGGCGCGCGACGGCACGGTCAAGGCGCTCCTTTCCTTGTGGGAAGGCCGTACTATCGAAACGGCCATCATGCCCTCCTCCACCGGCCAGTACACTGTGTGCGTCTCCAGCCAGGTGGGCTGCGCCACCGGCTGCCCCTTCTGCGCCACCGGGCAACAGGGTTACGAGCGCAACCTGGGGGTGGGTGAGATCTGCGACCAGGTGCTCTATTTCGCTCGGCGGCTGGGCGATAAAGGTACCATCTCCAACGTCGTTTTCATGGGCATGGGCGAACCCCTGGCCAACTATCTGGACGTCATGTCGGCTGTGGAGCATCTCAACGTCCCCTGGGGCTTTGGGCTGGGGGCGCGCAACATCACCATATCCACGGCGGGGCATGTGCCGGGTATCGAAAAGCTCAGCAAAGAGAAGCTGCAAGTGGGACTGGCGGTGTCTCTGCACGCTGCCGACAACTCCCTCAGAAACAAGCTGGTGCCCCTCAACCGCAAGTACCCGCTGGAGAAACTCATCCCGGCCTGCGCCGCCTACATCGAGGCCACAGGCCGCCGCATGACCTTTGAGTACTGCCTGTTCGAGGGCGTCAACGACAGCGTGGTTCAGGCGCGCGAGCTGGCGCACCTCTTGCGCGGGCTTAATTGCCATGTCAACCTCATTGCCGCCAACAAGATCGGCGGCTGCGACTGGCAGCCCCCCAAACCGGACGTTGTTTCCGCCTTCGAGAACGAGCTCAAGCGTCTGCGCACCACGGTGACGCTCAGAAAGAGCTTCGGGCGGGACATAAGCGCGGGGTGCGGGCAGCTAAAAAGCCGGGTTATGGGTTAAGCCTTCTTTGTCATTCTGGGCGAAGTGAAGAATCCCAGGGTGGGGGAGGTTCCCCTTTCTTTGCGAGTCACAATGTAAGCTTGCTTTTGTATTACGCTTCCACTGTTGGGAAACATGGAAATGAAACAGTCATCGGAAAATATGTTAAAGAGCAAGGTTGTGGCACTGAATATGTTCAGATTCACAAAGATCAATTATGATTACTATGATACCTCGATGCTTGCGTCGGGGAGAATGTCATTTCCAATAACGGTCGTGTTCAGCCGCTCGCGTAGCGGAGCGAAGAGAGTCGGCCGCAACACGGTATTGGGCAGAACACATGCCCTATATGCATGGCATCGCTTTGCGCGTGCTAAACATTAGGAAGGTGCCATCCAATTTTGGCTTAAATTCCTCAAATCCGGCTTCGGCCAGATATTGCTGTAAATCAGGAATCTGGAAGACACGCATATTCTTACGTCGTTTCATCAAACGGGTGAGGGCGGCATTCCCTGCCACGAATGTTGTCACCGCCAGGGGCGCACTGGCTTTCATGGTTCGCGCGATTTCGCGCAGGGCAAGCACCGTATCGGGGAATAGATGGAGGGAACCGCCGCAGATTACCCCGTCGAAGACGGCGTTCTCAAACGGCAGCTCCTCTACGCGGGCCCGGGCGAGGCAAACGCCGGATATGCCGTCCCGCGCAATATTGGTCATTCCCTGCTGCAGAGTGCCCATGGAGAAGTCAACGCCGCAAACGTTCCTGGATGGGGAGGCGATACGGCGACCATAGGTGGCCGGCCCGCAAGCTACATCCAACACGGAACCGGTGATGCCTTTCAATGTATCTGAGACGAAACCTGCAATACCGTCAAGCGAACTGCTACGGGCGCCGGCCAGGGTCTTCAGGATAAACGAATGCCAGAGCTGGCCTTCGTAAATCGGGGCTAGGAATTCCAACATCTTGATCCACCGGTAATTTGGGGCAATTCCGTCCAGCAAATTCTCTGAAAGGAAGTCGGGGATACCGCCGACGATGGGATATGTCAGGTTGCACTCACTGCATTGGAGTGCATTCTCTATGGAGCGAAGCGGACGCTTGCATTTGGGGCAGGCAAAGCCTACTGGTTTTAGCGGTGTGGTTTCAGACATGCGATTTTCCCTTTTCTTGCACATATGAGCATGGTTTAGCCGCCTAACAATTAATAGACGAACGTCGCAATTTATGTTATTGTATTGAAACTCAAAAACGAAATATACATTATTTCCTCATAATTGTAAAAGAATTTAATTGACTAACTTCGTGCTTTGCCTATAATACCGTGATATATGCATGTCGCTTTTTCCGAAAAATCAATAGCTCTTGACTATGTTAGACAATATTTTACCTGAATTTCAGCAATTTCTTGTAGATAGAAGCCTCACTTCAAAGAGGCATGCGTCCTTCTATGCCCGCTGGGCAAGCAAATTCCTTGCTTATACGGAAGCGCCCGAGACGTGGTAAAGATAGATCACTTTTGAAATATAATTCGAACACAGCGGTAAGCACACCGCCATCAGTAACCCCCATTCACGGCAGTTTGACAAATCGAAAACAATCCTCTATAGTTTTTCCAATTTAATATCGAAAAGGCTGGGAACGAGACAAGTAAGCCACCAGCAAAGCTCAGAGAGCCGGGTAAGGTGTGAGCCGGTGCTTATGCAAAGGGCTGAATGGACTCGGAAGCTGCGGACCGAAAGAACGAGCGATTAGGTTTTGCCGGAAGGGACACCGTTAACAAAATCCAGGGTATCGTCCTTATAAGATAGGGCCGTACCCGACAAGAGATAATCCGCCTAAGGCGGACTAATTAGGGTGGCACCGCGAAGGATAAATCCTCTCGCCCCTTTTGGGACGAGGGGATTTTTTATTTCCTTTGGGAGAAAGAGTATGTACCACCCGACATTAGAAGAGGCTAGGGAGCTAAATAACAAAGGCAACTTGTTGCCGGTCTACCGCGAAATCGGCGCTGACCTGGAGACGCCGGTCTCCGCCTTTCTCAAGATAAACCGCGGCGGCTATTCATTCCTGCTAGAGAGCGTCGAAGGCGGGGAGAGGCTGGCGCGCTATAGCCTCATCGGCACCGAGCCGTATAAATTAGTCAGCACTAAATCAGGAGATAGTGTTGACCCGTTATCTCTTATTGCTGCCGAACTGTCCCGCTATAGAATAGTCCCTCTGGAAGGGCTTCCGCGTTTTTGTGGCGGCGCCGTCGGCTATCTATCCTATGAGACGGCTGCCCGTTTCGAGCGCCTGCCGTCGCCCGCAAAAGACTCTCTCGGTCTGCCCGAAGCCCTGTTTATGTTCACGGACACGCTGCTTATCTTCGACCATGTTACGCATAAGATCAAGGTCTTAAGCCACGTCCACCTGGACGGCGACATAGAGGAAGCTTACGCTCAGGCTGTGAACAGGATAGATGACCTGGTGAACAGGCTAAAGCAACCATTGCCTGCGGAGCAGCCGGGTAAACTATCCAAATCAGATGTATCTATCTGTCAGCCGGTTTCGAACTTCACCCGTGAGGAATTTAAAACTGCCGTCGACAAGGCCAGGGACTACATTGTTGCCGGAGAGGCTATTCAGGTGGTGTTGTCTCAACGCATGTCCCAGCCTACAAGTGTCAGCCCGTTTGCCATCTACCGCGCCCTGCGCAGCATCAACCCGTCGCCTTATATGTTTTTTCTGGACTGCAAGGATTTCCATATCATCGGGGCTTCGCCTGAGATACTGGTGCGCGTGGAAGACGGCACGGTGATGACGCGTCCTCTGGCCGGTACCAGGCCGCGCGGGAGCACTCCAGCGGAAGATGCTGGTCTGGAACAGGAACTGCGCAGTGACGAAAAGGAACGGGCCGAGCATATCATGCTGGTGGATTTGGGGCGCAACGATATCGGGCGGGTAAGCCAGCCGGGAAGTGTTGAAGTCAGCGATCTGATGGAGGTGGAGCGCTACTCCCATGTGATGCACCTGGTCACCCATGTGCAGGGCAAACTGAGGGATGACCTGACGGCATTCGATGCTCTGCGCTCCTGTTTCCCTGCGGGGACGGTATCCGGCGCTCCCAAGATTCGCGCCATGCAGATCATCGCCGAACTGGAGCCTGAAAAGCGCGGCCCTTATGCCGGTGCGGTCGGCTATTTTTCATATTCCGGCAACATGGACATGGCTATAGCCATCAGGACTATGGTGATGACCAGAGGGGTAGCTTACACACAGTCCGGTTGTGGCATCGTTTACGACAGCGTGCCTGAGCGCGAGTACCAGGAGACGCTGAACAAGGCACAGGCGCTGCTTAAGGCGGTGAAGCAGGCTGAGGGATGATTTATAAGATGGGAGGAGAGAGATGTGTTGTTACTCATAGATAATTACGAGAGCTTTACCTATAATCTGTTCCAGTATTTTTCAGAGCTTGGACAGCAGGTGCTGGTAATCCGCAATGACAAAGCCACACTGGATGAAATT
>JBEKPN010000046.1:0-6990 GCA_049520695.1 Dehalococcoidales bacterium
CTTCACGTAATTTGTTGATGATCTGCTCGGGCTTGAACACTTTTCTAGGCATGCCTCCCCCTTTTCTTTTATTCGCCAGTCTAACACACCAACTGGCTCAGTTTTTGGGGGGCAGGTCACCAACCTTTCCCCTAGGACCACCGAGGGCTATGAGTCTATTATCCGCCGTCACATCGTGCCGGGGCTGGGCAATATGCTGTTAACTCAACTCAAGCCGGAGCATTTAATGCAGTATTATGCAGGGAAACTCAATAACGGGCGCTGTGATGGGCAAGGTGGACTATCGCCACGGTCAGTAAGGTATCACCATTTTACCATCCATACCGCCCTCAAAATGGCGGTTAAGTGGGGGATACTTAATCGAAACCCGGCTGATGCCGTGGACCCGCCGCACTTTGAGCGGCCGGAAATGCATACCTTGAATGAGGAAGATATTCAAAGACTTCTAATCGCAGCCAAAAACACGCAATATTACACGCTCTTTTTCATGGCGCTGTTTACAGGTATGAGGCGATCCGAGCTCCTCGCCCTCCGATGGCAGGATGTTGATCTGCTTCTTTGCCAGGCATTCGTTACCCGCTCAATGCATCAACTACAAGATGGCAGTATTATTTTCCGCGAACCTAAGACTGTCAAAAGTAGGTGTATGATATCCCTCTCTCCATCGACAGCAATTGAATTAAGAGATCATCAAGAAAAACAGAAACTTACTTTCAGCATGCAGGGGCTATCGTTGAAGGATGATACGTTGATATTCTGCCAGGTGGATGGTAGGCCTTTGCTTCCTAACAGTGTAACCCATGCTTGGATTAAACTGGTTAGGAGGCTGGGGCTTAACGGTATCAGACTTCATGACGCCCGCCATAGCCATGCCTCTCTAATGCTTAAACAAGGGATTCACCCGAAAATCGTCCAGGAGAGGCTGGGGCATTCCAGTATTCAGACAACTCTGGACGTTTATTCCCATGTGGCTCCGGGACTCCAGGAAGCCGCCGCCAATCGGTTTGACGACATAATGATTTCCATACCTAAAAAAGAGCAGGTTGAAAGGCAGCGTTAGCTTTTTGTTAGCTTTTTCTAAAAATGATTAAGGCCTCTAACGTTAGAGGCCTTAATTTAGCTTTAATTATTGGTGGAGCTGAGGGGATTCGAACCCCTGACCCCCTGAATGCAAATCAGATGCTCTCCCACTGAGCTACAGCCCCGCAAGCGTAATTATAGCAGCATGGCCACGATGCCAGCAATTCATTTTTGGGCGAGTTCGCGTTTTATCTTGAGTACGGCGTCAATGGCGGCCATTTCCCCCTGCAGGATAGAAAGCTCGGCTTTATGAAAGTCTGCCGGGCCGATTTGCAACATACGTGGCTCGATGATGATGTCGGCGCCGTTCAGGCTGGCCTCGATACGGCACGAGTTGGCGATGTCAATAACACTGAGCATAACGCTTATGATATTAGGTCGAGAACCGCTTTCAGTTTCAGGAGTCCCACGGTCGTCGAGACGCGCCTTCAGCTTATGTATATGACGCGGCACCACGTTCACCGCGATGATATAATCTGCTCCCATAGCCTTGACCACGTTCACCGGCACCTGGTTCACCAGCCCACCGTCGATGAGGTACCTTCCTTTGCGTTTGACTGCCTGGAAAATAACCGGTATGGAGACGCTGGCATGGACGGCTTCGGCCACCGAGCCTCCTGTCATGACTATTTCTTCACCGGTGATAAGGTCGCAGGCGACGCAGGCGAAAGGTTTTTTAAGCTCGTTGAACTTGATATCTCCGCCCATCAGCTTTTGCATTTCGTGCATAAGGCGCTCGCCAGCAATGAACCCTGTCCGCGGAACAGCAAAGTCAACCAAGTGGCGGCGTTCCTTCCAGTCAAAACGCAGCACCATTTCCTTCATGGCCGTTGCGCTCATACCTGAGGCGTGCAAAGCTCCTATGACGGCTCCAGCACTGGTGCCGGCCACCACGTCGATGGGGACACCCTCTTTTTCCAGTATTTCCAGTACGCCGACGTGGGCGATGCCGCGGGCGGCACCTCCACCGAGTGCTAGACCGATTTTTTTCTTAGCCATAGTTTTCCTCGCTAACTGTCATTGTCGCGCCCGACGCGACAATCCAGAATAGAGGGAACCTCTGGATTTCCGCTGGAGTTTACACTGAGCGTAGCGAATGTGCGGCAATGACAATCTCCCCTATTCGTATTCTTGTTAAGTCGTTAATCAGTATAACGTCGCTCCGGCTTCTTGGATACTGATCTCCGTTCAAGCGGTGAGCGAAGAACGGTCATTTAATATCCTGTTGCACAGGGACAAGCTTCTCGAAAATCGGTTTGAATCCTCTCTTTTCCCACTCTTCAGCCAGAAGACTGAGGTGCCACAGGTCTATCCATTTACCGTCCTTGAAAATCTGCCTGCGCAGCGTGCCTTCGAACTGGAAACCGTTTTTCTCCTGTACCCTGCGACTGGCCAGGTTGCCCACAAAGGCACTGGAGGTTATCACGGCAGCCCCCAGGTGTTTGAAGCAGAAGTAACACATCAAGGCCAGTGCTTCCGATGTATAGCCCTTGCGCCAGTAGGGCACGCCCAGCCAGTAACCGACCTCGAGCTGGTGCGGGTGGCGAGGTATGCGGGCGTCAGCCGCGCCGATGAAGATTCCGGGACGCTCCTTTTCCTCGATGGCGAAAGAGTACTTTTCGCCATTCCGTATCTGTTGAGGCCAGCGCGTGCCGTAGGTCTCGACCAGCTCGCTGCGGGCCTTTGGTCCGACTCAGCACAACCACTTTAAAATGTCGCGGTTGCCGTGGATGAGTCTGAAACCCTCTTGCGCATCCTCTGCATTGGTGGTGCGCAGGCGTACTTTCTGCCCGACTAACTCGACATACTCGAAGCCGGTGTTATGTGGTTTGACCTCAGCGCCACAGCTCATCGATGTTTTTCTCAACCTCCTTGGGAGTGCGTTCGCCGGTCGCGAACTCTTTATACGACTCTCTTGAACCGTACTCTCGCGGGCTGAAGGCCACCGGCATGGGAACGGCATGTCCGAAGATGAGAGCCTGCTGCTTGGCGGCTAGCTTGGCCAGCACGCCTTTGAGCTCATTCTTGCCGGAGATGCCTGCCAGCACGCTGTCGATGTCGCGTTCGTTGTCCAGCAGACAGGTAATCTTGGTGCCCAGCTGGCTCATCACCTCGGTATCTATGCCGGATGGGCGCTGGTCGATGACGAGGAGGGTGCAGTTATATTTGCGCATCTCGCGGGCGATAGTGCCGAAAATGGTCTGCGAGGCCACCTCCGGGTTGAGGAACTTGTGCGCCTCCTCGATGGTGATGACGAGGGGCGACGGCACGGCTGTATCCTCGGCCATTGCTTTCTCGGTGCGCTCGCGGTACTGGGAGTAGATGCGGCGGGTGAGCAAGTTGGCTACCAGAATATAGGCCGTGATGTCGGTATAGCGCCCGAACTCCAGTACCACGTTAGTGCCGCGCTCGAGGTAACTCAATACCTGTCCGACTGCTTTCTGCTCCACGTGAGGCTGCATGAACGAAAGGCGCGTAATGGTGCCCAGCCCGCGCTTGAGACTCTGGAAGCTGCTCTCGTGGATATTGAGGTCCTTGAGCAACCCTTCGCTTTCCTCGCCCGCATCCAGTTCCAGCGTACGTTTTATCCAATCGCGCCCGAAGCGCTTGCGCAATGTAAAACAGGCCTCAACGGCTAGGTCGGTCAGGTTGAGCGTCTGGCGCAGCAGCGACATATCCTCCGGCTCTATCTCGTCATATCCGATTTTGACGATGAAGTCGGTAGCCACCTGACGCCGGCGGGCGTTCTCCTCGTCCAGAGAGAAGATGGAGACCTTTGTCGGGAAGAGCTGCTTGAGGGCTTTCACCTTGCGGCCTTTTTCGCTGGAGCCCTCCCAGCCGTATTCGCTGTGCATGTCGAAGACCAGGTTGACGCAGGCGCTCTTTTGCAGCATGCCGATGAGCAGAATGCGTGTGAGGAAAGTCTTGCCCGTGCCGCTCTTGCCGAAGATACCGTTGCTGCGTTTAACAAATTCTGGCAGGTTGAGGCAGAGCTTGGTCTCCATATCCAGGGGGTTGCCTATCCAGAAACGTCTGTCATCCTCTTTACCGAAAACGAGCTCGATGTCGGCGTCCGATGAAAGCCCGACGGGAGAGAAGTGGCTGGGGATGGTCTTGACGGGCTGGGGGCCTTCCACGACGGCCTTGGAGTCGCCGCCGATGACGAGGTAGGGGGTTACCGTGAGCGTGCCGTAGGCGCTGGTGCCGGAGAGCACCTCGGCGCTGAAGGTGTCGGTGGGGTCGGGGGGAGAAAAGGTCAGGCGCTGGTCACTGGCGTCAAGTTTCACGTCGGTTATCATTCCCAGGAAGCGGCGGCTCTTGCCCTGGATGGTGACATAACGTCCTACGACAACATCCTCTACGGAGGCCTTGCTGTCCAGCCTGACGGCTACGCCCTCGCTCAACGAGCCGGCGATCACCATACCTAATCTAACATCTTCGTTCATGCGAACCTCGCTTTAACGTAAAATCCAAAGCAGCAAATCCTAAATCCGAAATAAGCACAAAGCACCAAATTCCAAATGGTAATTGTTTAGAATAAAGATATTAGAATTTTGTGCTTTCGTCTGTTGGCTTTATCCTCTCCAGGACGGCTTTCAGTCTGGCATAGTCCTGCCCCAGGAGTGCGGCCAATTCCTTGCCAGCATCCACAAGAAAGGCGCGTGAATCTTCATGTGTTACGCTCATCAAACGCAGGACGGCTGCAATTAGCTCATCCGACGGCGTCTCTGTCTTGGCATTGACCAGGATATTCAGAAAGCCGAAAGATTGGCTGAATGTTTTGACATCCTCCTTTGTGCAGGCATGTACGAAACTATGGATGTGGGTGGGGTGGGGTGGCAAATACTGGCGCATTTTGTCGCCTTCGCGGTGTCCCACCACCAGCGCCGAAAACTCGCTCCGCAGCAGCTTGGCAAGCTGCGGGCTGGACTGGAAAATGGCCTCTTCGGAGGCTTCATCCTTGCCGCGAGCGATAGGCTTGCGGCCGGGCTCCAGCCCCTCCGTTGTGGCCTGATAGACCACGGCGTAAAGCTCGATTTCTCCCTCGGTTGTCTTTACGAGGGAACCCAGAGGCGGCAGCTCGTAAAGCTCGTAGCACTGGGCGGTGAACTGGACGGTGCTGGCTTCGATAACTTCACCTATTTTTGGCGATATTCTACTATTGATAGACCTCACCCCCTTGAGAAACGGGGAAACCTACCTTGTCCCCTTCCCCGGTCGGAGGAAGGGGCAAATCAGGAGCGGCACTCGACCCGCCCTTTTTATTTCTTCTTGGCCGGGGCGGCTTTGCCTTTAACGCCACCCTTGGGTTTCTTGACGTTCTTTCTGCCTTTGCTGCCCATTATTACCTCCTGTTTAATTGAACTATCGATTTCACTTTACCAAAATATCGTAATATCAGATACGACAGCTTGTCCGCCCGTGCTTGAGCTTATAAAGTAGTATGACATTAACGAGTCCCACCACGCATCGTTCCTGGTGTTTTTACCCGCCACTGAATATATTTCCAGGCCCCGATACGTTTTATCGAGTTTCACGCGGACGACGGTATCCGGCGGGGTGGTGCAGTCGATATATACCAGTCCGTAATCGGTCGTGATGAAGGCGTTCAGGGCGTGACCCGCCTCCATGTTTTTGAAACTCACCTGCACCTCGGCCGCACGGATGCCCGCCGCTTCGGCATTATTATGGACATCCCGGGAAAACTGCGAACAGTCATAGACATTCTTAATATACTCATTCTGTTCAGTCTTATCATCAGCGATGAACGACATCAGCTGGCTCCACGTGGGGTTTTGCGCCTCCAGATTATCAATCAACTCCACGTCATCGCACTCTTTGCTGGCGGCGACGGTAATGCCCAGTCCGTCTAACGTCTCTTGTGCTATAGCCAGCTGCTGCTGTGAACCGGAGAGCGAATCTCGCAGAGTAGTCATGTCCTCCTGCATGGAGGCTATTTGATTATTAGCCGAGCTAAGCTCTGCCAGCTTTGATACCAGGGTCTGGTTAGCAGTATCAAGCTTTGACTGGGTCGAGGCGAGCGTATCCCTGGTAGCGCTTAGTGCTGAGCGCGTTGAAGTAAGGGTGGCTTTGGTGGTATCAAGCTCTGTCAGCGTTGCAGTAAGCGTCCCGTTCGTAGTCGCCAGTTCTGTCTGTGTCGAGGCCAGTTCTGCCTGTGTCGAGGCCAGTACGTTCTGCGTCGAATTTAAGTCGGCTGTCAGAGCGTTTTTATCCTGATTAAGGGTGATGCAGAAATATACCGAGGCGCCCAGCCCCAATGCCAGGACGATTACCGCCGCGATAAGGATTTTTTTCATTTTACTACCCCTAAATACAAAGTACTAAATCCTAAACAATATTTTATTTCAAATGAAGTATTAGATATTATGCCCGCCTTTGCTGCCTATTTAGGACCTCTTTTTATTACCAATATATGAATACTAAATCAACGATACCATCAAGTTCAAACTTAAATTCATCATTATGATAACTAACAAAATAGTCATAGTTAAAGGATTCTGCCATTTCTATTGGTATTAATCCATATTCTTTTTGTTCCTCAATATATGCCACAAAATCGTGTGCTTGACAATCGATATAGATTAAACCTTTATCTGTTGTTTGAAAGGCGTTTATTGCATGACCCTCAAAGTCATTTGAAAAAAAGATGCTAACAAATGCAGCCCTAATACCTCTAGCCTCGGCGTTATTATGAAGTTCCTCCGCGAAACTAGCACATTCAAAAGAACCTTCAATATAAGGTTCTTCATCTGTTTTATCTAAATACAGGAAAGATTTTAATTCCTTCCACGTAGGATCAACAGCATTATCATTGTTTATCAGTTGTACTGGTTTTCCGTTATTTGGAAAATCATCTGGTTGTTTGTTATTGAATATAGTTACATAACC
>JBEKPN010000047.1:0-6927 GCA_049520695.1 Dehalococcoidales bacterium
CTTCCCTACCACTACTCCTATTCCAATTTATTGCGGAGGTGTTCTGATGCCTGAGGTTGAATTTAAAGAAAACAAGCAGCTCGTTGAGGAACTATGCCACGACCAATACAACAACGAGATATTGCGATTCTTCTCCAGACATCCGTATGCTCGTTTCGACAAACAGGTGCTTATAGGTGGTCTCGGCCTGAGCGATACCCGCCGCATAGAACTGGCGCTGGATATTCTGGCCGGGCAGAAACTATTAGAAAAAAGGATCGGACACGGCACGCCTGTATACTGGCTTACGCAGAGTGAACCGGTTCACAGCGCTATCAAATCCGTTCCCATCCTCAAAGTGCATCAGCCAAGAGATAATGGGGACCATACGGCCATGATGCGACTTATCACGCCGTTGAGACTCTGCCCTATGACAAGCTTGATTAGCCCGGAATAGGCTTAGAGTTATGTTAAAAGGAGGGGGTGATATGGGGAGTCTAAAGAACGCCTTGTTACGGCTCAAGCGGCTTTTCTGGATGCCCAGGCAAAAGTACGCCTATCTGTGCCGGAGAAGCGGTTTTTACACCAACATCTGATACTTCGCAGTGAGCTTGCGATTTTCCAGAGGAGAGAGCCATCTCCCTCCTCTCTTTGTTTTCTTTATTATTTGGGAAAATCTTTATTTGGGAAAAGGACGACGAGTAGCACCAAGCAGCACAAAGGCTGAAGAATGGGCTTTAGATTTATCCGTACGATCCGGGCCAGATTCTAAAGAGGTCAGTTTACTTTAAGGCTTCAGAGGGCAGTTTGTACTTTCTCCCCAGGTTCTGCTGGGCTTTGTCGCGCAGCTTCCCGAGGAGCGTCTTGAGATGCTGGCGTTCTTCACGACTCAACACTGATATGATTTCGTGCATCGGCTTCATGCCAATGGCCTCGTGATAAAGCTTTTCCCCTTTATCGGTCAGCCTGATACGCACCAGGTTTTTCTTATCCAGGCTTTTTTCTTTCACCACCAGTCCCTGCGCCACCATGCGGCTCAACAGGCTGGATACGGTATGAGGTTCACGACCCAGCCAGCGCGCTATCTCGGCGGGAGTGGCGCGTTCGCCTATCGCCTTGATGGTGAAGATAGTCCACCCCTGCATCAGCGATATGTTCCACTTGGATAGCTCCACCTCGCCTGCGGTGTAGAGCAACGCCCTTGTTTGAGCCAGTAGAATCCACAGATTGAAATCCTGATCGAGAAACTCATCCCTGTTCATACGTTCTCCGATGCTCGTATTTGATAGTCGTATGGTTACATATTATAACACATTATAACACATTATTTATTTGAGCATCCTCAACGTATTCTGATATTGTTTCTCAGTAATGCTGGACGAGTCCCATGGTTGCTTAATTGGGATTTATGCCTCCCCTGTGATATATTGACTGTAAATCCATTTCAAGAGGTGTCAAAATGGCAGGGAAATGCCCCGGTCAGGACAGTAAAAATCTGCGCTCGGCAGTGTACAAATGCCCATCCTGCGGCGACTTTGTTGAAATATTCTCGGATGAAGCCCGCTTCCGCTGCAAGAAGTGCGGACAGTACGTCTACCGCGAAAAGGCACCTTCCTGCATGGAGTGGTGCCTTTCCGCGCGCCAGTGCCTGGGTGAAGACAGGTGGAGGCAGCTTATGGGACAGGATAATAAGTAAGAGGTTGGCTGATGTCACAAAAAATAACGCTCGGCCCGCGACCCTTGGTCTATCCCATGCCCAGCTTCCTGGTGGGAGCCAATGTGGAAGGTAGCCCCAATTTCATGGCAGTAGCCTGGGGAGGGATCGCCTGCAGCCGCCCGCCCATGGTCAGTGTGGCTCTCCAGCACCACCGCTACACTTACAAGGGAATTAAGCAGAAAGGGACTTTTTCGGTCAATATCCCGTCGCAGGACCAGGTAACTGAAACCGATTACTGCGGAATCGTTTCCGGGGCGAAGGCAGATAAGAACAAGGCCTGCGGCTTCGAAGTCTTTTACGGCAAACTCGAAACCGCCCCGATGATTGAGCAGTGTCCTCTCAACCTGGAATGCAAGGTCGTCCACGTCCTCGACCTAGGCAGCCATGCCTTGATTATCGGGGAGGTTATGGAGACTTATATCAACCAGGATTGCCTGACGGAAGGCGAACCCGACGCCGCCAAAATAAAACCTTTTATTTATACCGAAGGCCCGCTGGCCCAGTATTATTCTTTCGGCGAAGTGCTGGCGCCCGCTTTTAAAGTCGGCCGCAAGCTCAAGACAACTTGAACTTTTTGCAGCAGATGCCTCCCGTTCACCACGAATGTGACAGCCTCAGAGTAATGTTTCAAAACGCAAGTTGCTATTGCTAGTCCTGCACGATCCTCTTGGCGCTGACCTAAGTATAGTTGCTTCCACCCCGGCTAGAGTAGTGATGACGCCGACGAAAGTACATGCTCAACCTTGCATAACCCGCTTTCATTTCTATAAGTCGCATGTTAAGAAAGGCAGAAATCAGTTCCGCGTTTTATCTACGATGTCCACTAAAGCCCTTCCCGGAGCTCTTCAGACATGGTCATTCCTAGTGGCAGCCGCAATCATCGTCTTGCGTTTCGGTATCGCAGCTGTCTTCATCCTGTATGGCGGAGAACACCTCCAGCATATCGCGCCTGCCCTGTTTGAAAGCCGCCAGGTTGATGTCCAGTATTTTGGGAGGCAGTCGCCGCGCTATCACCTTTTCCCATAGTTCAGGGTTAAAAGGTAACAGCATCGAGAGCGCTCCCAGCATGAATGCGTTCAACACGGTGTGGCCCCCCATCTCAGCAACCCGTTGCGAACCATTGATGAGCATTACCGTGGCGGCACTATTACTTAAAATATCAGTTATCTCATCATCTTTAGGGAAGGACTCGCCGCCCGGACTGATGGAAAGAGGCGGAATGGTCAGGTCGTTCACGACGGCGGAAGCACCAAGTCTCAGGTAGTCGCTCAATCGGGCAGCCTCCCCTTTCTCAAACGCCAGCAAAATATCTGCTTCGTCCTCACCTGTTAAGGGAGCAGCCACCTCGTCACCAATTCTCAGTTGGGTTACAATGCTACCATCGTGCTGGGCTATGCCTTGCGTGTCCATTTTCTTGACGGCCAGCCCCGTCTCTAGCGCCACTTCTCCCAATATATCACTGGCGAGTTCCACCCCCTGCCCTCCCACACCCGCGATGATTATGTTCAGTTTAACCATTTATAACCTCCTTGCCGGCGGCTAGGCCGATGCTTTGTATGGATAAAGTTGCTGGTATAGAGTGCAGGCACGGCCATACATAGCTGTCTTTATATCAGGAAACTCACGCCATTCAATTACCCAGGTAATCATTGACCGCCGTCTTGATGGTGTCCACCGCGAGACTAGCGCAATGATGGTCTTCTTCAGGCAGGCCCTGCAGTGAATCGATTACTTCTTGCGCAGTGAAAGCCAGCACTTCGGCAGTCGTTTTACCTCTGGCCATCTCGGTGACGGCGCTGGCGCAGGCCGTGCAGGTAATGCATTCGTCGCAGGTGAAAGAGGCGTTGGCAACCCTTCCGTCTTCTATCTTAAGCCAGATAGCCATCGTCTCGTCATGGTCATCATTCACTATTCCAAAACACGAGTGGTCAGAAAGCTCGCCCGAATTGCGCGGGAAAACCATGTGGTCGGCGGCCACTTCCGAATACTTCTGGCGGTAGGCCTCTTTCAAAAAGGCCCAGTAATGGTCCAGCGCGCCTTCGCCGATTTGATTGTCTGCCATCTAATGCACCGCCTTCGCTGTTTTTTCGCCACCGAAAGAACTAAAATTTTTTTCGTACCTAGTTTAGTCGAAAATCATACTTATTGGCAAATAGAGTTTGTCCTGCTCGATATCAATGACCTTCGTGATGACTGCATGTCTGGTCGCCATGCTCGCAGCTGTTCGCGCCATATGCAAGAGTCCGGTTAAAGTGGGAGACCGCGGCTTTTTGCGGGTCGGATTCCTGGACACCAAGCACCACTTCGACGTTGTTCTGCTGGAAAAGCATTCGCGGGGTAAGACCCATGCCTCCCGCGAGAATAACGTGGACGCCTTTTCCTGCTAGCCAGCCGGGAAGGTAACCGCAGGCATGGCCGGGCGAGGCTATCGTCTCCGAGGCGGTGACCTGCCCTGTTTCATCCAGGTTGATCAGCATGAATTCCCCGCAGTGCCCAAAATGCGGATCCAGTTTCCCATGGTTTACGGGTACGGCATACTTCATCGGTTTCTTCTCCTCATTTTTATTTTCTAAAATATTTTGCGATACGGTATTCTTGCACACAGGACAGGCGGGTACCGTCTCTTTGTCGCTATCCTCGACAGGTACATCCCACCGGTGTCCGTTAGAGCAGCAGAAGCGTTGGGGCGTTATGTTAAACGTCCCACCGTTAATCTTTATCGCCCGCCCCCGCACCAGAGCTTCCGCCACTTTTCCGCGCGCCGATGATAATATACGTTGAAAGGTAGGACGCGAGACTTTCATGTTTTCGGCGCAGGCTGCTTGTTCCAGACGTTCGATGTCCTTGAGGCGCAGAGCCTCCAATTCCTCGAACGAGATATCCACCTTTTCGAGGTAGCCCAGCGGGATTCCGGCGGGTTTGAAATAGGTGATCCCCGGTATGAACGAAACCCGGCGTAATTTGGTCGGTCTGGTCATGCGCTGCCACTTATTATGAGCATATGCCCATTATTATAGCAGTTGGTTTTGAGCGGGTCAACCCCTTCGCCGGTAATTTCGATGCGAGGAGTTCTCCGCCGCTATTGATCGGATGATACATTGCCATGCAGGGGTATAATTTAGGAAGTGGAGGGGAAGATGAAATACAAGTGTTTGGTTTGCGGCTACATCTACGACCCAGAGAAGGGCGACCCCGATTCGGGCGTGAAAGCGGGCACCCCTTTCGAATCCCTGCCGGACGGCTGGTCCTGTCCGGTCTGCGGGGCAAGCAAAAGTGATTTCGCCGCCGTAGGTTAGCCGTTACCCTGGAACTTGTTGGTGATGGGCAGCCTCCTGTCGCGCCCGAAGGCACGCGCCGTAATCTTAATTCCCGGCGGGGCCTGCCGCCGCTTGTATTCACTGCCGTCAACTAGCTTGACCGCTTTGCGCACCGCCCCCTCATCCAGCCCCATTTTCAGCATCTGCTCCACGCTCTTGTCTTCTTCTACATAGGCTTTGAGCACCTGGTCGAGTATATCGTATGGCGGCAGGCTGTCGCTGTCGCGCTGGTCGGGACGCAGCTCGGCGGAAGGTGGTTTGTCGATTACCGCTTGAGGTATCAGGTCGAAACCGGCTTTCTGATTGCGGTAAGCCACCAGTTGATAGACCAGCGTCTTGGGTACATCCTTGAGAATGGCAAAGCCGCCCGCCATGTCGCCATAGAGCGTGGCGTAACCCGTGGCCATCTCGCTCTTATTGCCGGTGGGTAACACCAGCCAGCCGAACTTGTTGGAGAGCGCCATCACAAAATTACCGCGTATTCTCGCCTGGATATTCTCTTCGGTGATATCGAGTTGGCTATTCTTGAAGGCCTCCGCCAGGCTGTTCAGATATGCCTGAAAGGTCTTCTCGATAGGCAAAGAAAACAGCGTAATGCCCAGATTCTGTGCCAGTTTTTGCGCGTCGGTTATGCTCCCTGGTGAGGAAAAACGAGAAGGCATGGAGACGCCTATCACGTTATCCTTCCCCAGGGCATCCGCAGCGATGGTGGCTACCAGGCTGGAGTCCACCCCGCCCGAAAGCCCGAGGGCCACCTTTTTGAAGCCGTTCTTGTAGATGTAGTCTCGGGTGCCGAGGACTAAGGCATTATATATTTCTTCGCTGAGACTGGATTCCTTCCGTTCTCTATTATTGGGCAGTGGAGGTTTCGAGATTGATTCGACGTGTTTTGAGACGGAGATTTTCTGAGTTGGCCAGTCCGGTAAAGCATCGTAAACCGCGCTCTTGCGCCAGCGCGGGTCGTGCAGCCTGGCACGGAAAACCGATTCTACATCGAGGTCAACCACGATGAAATCCTCCTCGAATTGTTTGCCACGCGCCAGCACCTCTCCCTTTTCATCCAGCACGACGCTGTTGCCATCGAAAACCAGCTCGTCCTGGCCGCCTATCAGGTTGGTATAGGCTACAATGGCTACGTTGTCCTGAGCACGTGCAGTGAGAAGCTTGCCCCGTTCGCCGACCTTGCCGTAATGGTACGGTGAGGCGCTGATATTGAGGATCACCTCGGCTCCGGCATAGGCCTGCGCTGTAGCCGGGCCAGCCTCGTACCAGATATCCTCGCAGATATTGACGCCAATGCCCGTACCAGCGATAACATATACGGGGCACTCGCTGCCCGCTTTAAAATAGCGGTTCTCGTCGAAAACGCCGTAGTTGGGCAGGTAAATCTTGCGGTACGTGCCAACATGCTTGCCGTTGTGGATGATGGCGGCGGCATTATACAGGTCGCCGCGCGCTTCGACGAAACCCGCCACCACGCTGATGCCGACGGAGGCTTTCACCAGCTCTGCGGGAAGGTCCGGCTTACCCACACGGCTGACAAGCTCCAGGGAGGTTCCCCCCTCCCTTACACTCCAAATTCCCGAAAGCGCTGCGCCATACCGCTCCACCAGCCGCGAAGTGAGCGAGTCCATCACAGCCTGTGGCTCAAGGACGCTGCAGATCTCCCCGCCCAGATCCTCAACTTCCTGAACGAGGGTCATGGGCGTAAGGGTCATCTTGGGCCGTTTCAGCGTCCTGCGGCGGCGTGATTTGTCCGTGGAGAGATCTTGAAGCCCCATGCTGATCCTTGCGAGGGCCAGTATATATTCGGTCCGTGCGGCATGCAAACCCTTTTGAGTCCGGGCAAACCGCGGGGATCGGAAAGGCTTTCCTCGGTTTGTGGTGGCGTCAGGAAGAGGAAGGGGGAAGCGG
>JBEKPN010000048.1:0-6873 GCA_049520695.1 Dehalococcoidales bacterium
GCGTTGCCGGCTAAATCAAAGAAATTGAAACCGGACCCAGTCACCTGCGCATAGGTCAGGGTCTTGGTAAAGCCGTCTGAGGCAGTTAACTTGACGCTATCAGTGCTCTTGATACCTCCGACCGCGTTCAGAAGGTCGCTAAGCGCCACGCCTTTGTAGGGCACCGGTGCTGTGATGGTGCCAGCATTATTTTTGGTACCGCCGTAACCTGAGGTAGGAGTCAGCGCCTTCAGCTGGTCCAAGGTATACGTCTTCGTCTGAGTGCCTTTAACCGTCAGAACCACTGCAGCTGTGGTTACGGGTGTTGTGGCGGTGTTAACACTGATGGACGTTATTTGGCCTATCATCTTTGATTGTTCCAGATTGGGTCCGACCAAACGCAGTGGCCACTGGTCGTCCGGCAAAGGCACGCCATCGCACCTGAAAGCCACGATCAATTTGTCGTTCCGCTTGACTTCGGCAGAGGAAAGATTAAGCGTATTGCCGTTAGAAGCAGTCAGTTTGACCGTATAGCCTTGATCAGCCAGGGCATCGTTAAAATTATCACCCTGACTGATGACCGGTACATCATCTATTTTCCCGACAAGGTCCCAGAGGGGCACGCCTGCCCAGACATGTCCCTGGTTATCCGTCCAGCTTGCCCCGTGGCAACCTATGGCCGAACAAGATTCAAATGTCGCCGGGTCGATATCTAAGTTCACCGCACCCTGAAGGGCTAGCGTCCAGGGCTTCTCCACTGAAATCACTTCGATATTCTGCACCCATTTGACGCACCAGTGTCCGTCAATCACCTGGTTGTTGCAGGTCATGATCTCGAGGCGCAGCGGTCCGACATCATCACCGAGGGGTTTCCCGTTTTCTTCATAAGACAAGAATGGGACTGGAGTGTTGGTAGGCGTAGTTTCTTTGCCGGTGTTACTATCGTATACCGTGAAGTTTCCGGTTGTAATCTGGCTATAGGAAAGGGTCATGGTGTAGCCGTCCTTAGCCGTTACCCTTACCCCATTATTCTCGGTGAAACTGCCTACCGCTTTTAAGAACTCGGTGAGAGCGACGCCTTTGGCGGTAACAGGCCCGCTGATATTGCCTGTGCTTGACATCAGGCCGGCATAACCGGATATTGACGGTAGTGCTTTGATATCCGCCATGGTGTAAGTTTTAGTCTGGGTACCATTTACAACAGTGAGTGATACAGTTTTAGTGACCTTGCACCCGGCCAACCCCGAGACGAGCAGTGCCGTTATGATGAGCAATGACAACTTGTTAAACAGGCTCTTCATGTAACAAACCTCCTTCTAGTTTGTGAAAAATATGGAGCATCGGATTTTGGTTAGATTGGAAAATAAAAAACCAATACCAGACTGAAAGGTGTTCAGATGTAGGGACAATAAGCTAGCTTATCTATCTCACCTCCTTTCCAAACATGGGAGGCGTCACCATTTTCAGTGACACCCTCGGGACTTCCAGCAAAGTCCACCGGCCGTATACCATGCCGAATCCGGTTTAGGTATAACAGCTTGGAGAGTTATGGTTAATACATTTGTTTAAATTCTACTCAGTCCATTTTCCGCTCGATGATTTTTGCTCTGGTTTGACCGTTATTATGTTCCCTGTTTGAGAGAGGTCATACCCGGGCATAGAAGACAACATCTTTTTAAAACTCCGGCTAGTCACCACCTGCTTTATCCGTTGAATACTGGGTTGCTCAAAGTTAGCCTGCAACATAACCAGGTCATAGCGCTCCTTAAACAATGGGATGAAGTCGAGTCCGGTAGTGTTGGCAGCTGTTTGAGTCCCTAGCCCTACATCAGCCCCTCCCTGGGCGATGACATTGGATACCGCCAGGTGGGTCTTTTCCTTGCTTTCATAGCCCCGGATGTCTTTAGGGGCTATACCCAAGTTTAGGAGCTGAGAGTCGAGTGACATACGTGTTCCCGACCCCTTTTGCCTGTTAACGAAGGTGACATCGGTGCGCGTTAGGTCGTTTAAGGACGTAATTTTCTTGGGATTTCCAGCCGCTAAAATCAAACCCTGAACCCGGTGCACCAGGTTCATTAGAACGACAGTTTCGCTGGGCATTAATCTCTTGATAAATGGGATATTGAATTCACCGCTCTCAGTGTCCATGAGATGAGCACCGGCAATGTTAGCTTCCCCCTGTTCCAGCGCCATGAGGCCGGCGAGACTGCCCACAAATGACGCAGTGAAATATGAGCCGGGATAAAGAGTGTTGAAGTGGTTTGCTAGAAGCTCAACAGCGATATCGTGACTTCCGAAGAAGTGGACTTTATTGGCCTGCTGTGGGGTAATTGTTTGTTTCTTTGAAACAGATTGGCTGCGATGCTCGCGCCACTCGGCCAAGCGTAGGGCGAAAGCCACTTCGATGTCCTCCGTCGCAAACCCAAGCCCGAGCGCCTCTAATATCGCTTTTTCCAGAAGCACCCCTAATCTATTTCGGTGCTGTTGTGCTAGATACTTTTCAACAGTGCTCGGCGAAATAAAGCTACCGCCGCCGCGTCGGCTGTTGATTATTTCCTGTCTTTCTAACTCCCGGTATGCCCTGGCAACCGTTCCAGGGTCAAGGTCAAGTTTCTGAGCGAGCTCACGTATTGATGGCAATCGTTCTCCAGGATGCAACCTACCAAAGGCAATCTGCCTTTTAATATGATCGGCTATCTGCAGATAAAGCGCCTCGTCAGAGCGAAATATAATATCCATAATATGATTGCATTGTATGCTTACTAGCCGTACATTATAACGCAAAATAGTATATTGTCAATAGGTGAATTGAGTCATTTCGTTTATACCACCAGAATTTTTCCGTCTTGTATCGAATAACCTCTGTGGGAAAAATCCTGCGCGTTAAGGTATAATAGTCCCCACACATGGCTCAAGTTTTCTACCGCAAATGGCGCCCTCAAACACTGGCTGAAGTGGTCGGCCAGGAGCACGTCACCCGCACACTGCTTAACGCCCTCTCCGGCGGACACGTGTCTCATGCCTATCTCTTCTGCGGCCCGCGCGGCACCGGCAAGACCAGCACCGGGCGCATACTGGCCAAGGCTGTCAACTGCATCAAGACCTCGACGGGCGGCAAGGGCGAGCCCTGCAACAAGTGCGTCATGTGCAAGGGCATCACCGAGGGGCGGGCGCTGGACATCATCGAAATAGATGCCGCCAGCCACACCGGCGTGGACGATGTGCGCGAGCTAATCGAACGCGTCAACTACGCCCCGGCGCAGGCCAAATACAAGGTCTATATCATAGACGAGGTCCACATGCTCTCGCCCAGCGCCTCCAACGCTCTGCTCAAGACGCTGGAAGAACCGCCGCCGAAGGTGATTTTTATCCTAGCTACCACCGAGACGCACAAAGTGCTGCCTACCATCGTCTCGCGCTGCCAGCGTTTCGACTTCCACCGCCTGAGCCAGAAAGACACCGAGGCAAAGCTCTCGCGCATCTGCCAGTCCGAGGGGATTACCATCGCACCAGAAGCCCTGCGGCTGGTGGCCAAGAGCGCCCGCGGAGGCCTGAGGGACGCCGAAAACCTGCTGGAACAGATATACACGTACTACGGGGCAGAGATTTCGCTCGCCCAGGTGCAGGAAATGCTGGGCATGGCGGGAGACGAACGCGCCCGCGAGCTGGTGAAATACATCACGCAAAAAGACATCGGCGCCGGGCTGAAATGCATCGGCCGGGCGGCGGAAGACGGCATAGACCTCAAGCAGATTGACCGCGAGGTGGTGAGCTACCTGCGCGAGCTGTTGCTGCTAAAGAGCGGGCTGGACAAGGACAGCGGCCTGACCGCCGAGGAAATGGCAGAACTGAAAGCGCTGGCCGGCACCGCGTCACTGGAACAGATATTACGCGCGCTCAAACTCTTCGGGCAGATCGAGGGCACACTGGATAACGACAGCACACTGCCCCTCGAGCTGGCACTGGTGGACGCCTGCATCGAGCCTGTTATAGAGAAATCCCCGGCCAGAAATGAGACAGAACCGGCCAGAGCAGTGAAAGCCACTGCTCCTGCTCAATATGCTCCCCGACCGTCAACCAATACAGCACCTCGTATAGCCGCACCCAGCCCCGCGAGTCCCACAGCAGGGTCATCGACCGCGCCGCATCCCGCTGCTGCCCAACCAATAAATCGCCCTGTCGAGGCGGCTTCTCCCAAGGAACCAGCTAAGGTCTCGGCGCTGCAGGGGGCGGGAAGCCCGCTGGAGCAGCTTAAGAACAACTGGTCGCTCATCATCCAGCAGGTGCCTGACGCCGTAAAACGCTCGGCGGCGGTGGCCATGCTGCGGAGCGCCGGCATCAAGCCCATAGGCATCGAAGGCGACACGGTGGTGCTGTCTTTCAAATACCCCTATCATCGCGAAAAAATCGAGGAATTGGAGAACAAAAAAATCGTGGCGGGGCTCATCAGCCAGTTTCTTGGAAGTCCCCACCAGATAAAGTGCATTTACGAGCTTGAAGAGAATCACCTGGTACGCGAAGCCCAGAAAATGGGCGCTCAGATAATAGATGTGGAGGAAAAATGAACCTGGGAATGATGAAACAGGCGCTGGAGATGCGCAGCAAGCTGGAAAAGGCTCAGAAAGAACTGGCCAAGAAGACCGTCGAGGTGGAAGCCGGCAAAGGCGCTGTAAAAGTGGTGGCCAACGGCCAGTTGCGTATAATATCGCTTAAAATCGCCCCGGAAGCCATCGCCCCCGGGAAAACCGAGGACCTGGAAAAGCTGGTGTTCAAGGCTGTCAACGACGCCCTGGACGCTGCCCAGGATATGGCCGCCAAAGAACTCAACCAGATCACCGGCGGGCTCAAGATACCCGGACTGACTTAAACTAAACGGAGCAAACCTTGGAAAAAACCATTCCGCTGGCTACGGATGCGGTCAACCGCCTGATCCAGGAGTTCAGCAAACTGCCCGGCATCGGCCCCAAAAGCGCCCAGCGCCTGACCTATTATCTGCTGCGCTCATCTTCCGAGCAGACGCAGGCGCTGGCTGACGCCCTGCTATCGCTCAAGCAAAAGACACAGCTCTGCTCTTCCTGCTTCAATATCGCCGACTCTGACGTTTGCCCCATCTGCCGCAATCCACAGCGCAACTCGGAGCAAATACTCATCGTGGAGCAGCCGCAGGACATACTGGCACTGGAGCACATGAGTATCTACAAGGGGCGCTACCACGTGCTGCACGGGGCCATCTCGCCCACCGAGGGCGTGGGCGGCGGCGACATCCGCGTGAAGGAACTGATGGCGCGACTTTCAGCCGGCGGCATAACCGAGGTCATCATCGGCACCAACCCCACCGTGGAGGGCGAGACCACCGCCATGTACCTCAAGCGCCTCATCGCACCGCTGGGACTGCGCACAACGCGCTTGGCGCGCGGTTTGCCCTTCGGAACTGAGCTGGAATACGCCGACGACGTCACCCTCAGCCGCGCCATCGAAGGCCGACAGGAGTTCTAAGCACCCGCCGGGCAAATGGTCTGCCTGTAACGCAAGAAGTGGTTCTAAACACGTCTGATAGAAACGACTACTAACCGCTCTCCAGAAGGAATTTTTATAATAAAACTACACTCCGCCCTCGGAAGGAGGCGATAGGAAATGGCTTCATCCGAGTATCAGGAAATAATCCTCCAGCTTAAATCTCAGGCCAGCCCCGACAATGCGGCCGGGATGGTACGCTACGGTATCAAAGGCGGCGAGATGCTCGGCATATCAATGTACGCCCTGCGCGACATGGCCAAAAACATACCCAAAAATCACTCACTGGCCCTGGAGCTGTGGGATTCGGGTATCCACGAAGCGCGCATTTTAGCCAGTCTGGTGGACGAGCCTGAAAAAGTAACGGACGAACAACTGGATCGTTGGGTGGCGGATTTCGATTCTTGGGACGTGGGCGACCAGGTCTCCGCGCTAATTGCCCAGACGCCTTTTGTGATACGCAAAATCCACGAGTGGTCAGCAAGAGACGAGGAGTTCGTCAAACGAGCCGCTTTTTCACTCATCGCCGAGATTTCTTTCTATCACAAAAAGATGGCCGACGCGGAATTCGAGCAGTTTTTTCCTCTAATCATGCGCGCGGCTACGGATGAACGCAATTTCGTCAAGAAGGCCGTCAACTGGGCGCTGCGCAACATAGGCAAGCGCAACAGATTCCTTAACAAGCGGGCCATCGAAATGGCAAAGGAAATTCAGAAGATAGAATCCAAATCCGCCCGCTGGATAGCTGCCGACGCTATCAAAGAGCTGACGAGCGAGGCTGTGCAGAAAAGATTGGAGAAAAGAAGATGAAGCCTCGAGGAACTCGACATTATACGGAAGATACCGCCAAAGATAGGATTTTATCTTAACGAGGAGGAGAACCAAATGGACGCAATCAGTCTGGGGGTGCTTTGCGGGTTGGGTTTCGGGGTGGTGGACGTGCTAGTGATGCTTCCCATGAAGATGGAAAACAGGCGCAAGAAAATCGAAACCGTGACAACGGCTTTCATCGAGCGTTTCATGCTGGGCTTCCTCATCCCCAACGTCAGCCTGGATACATCCGATCATGGTCGGCGTCCTGCTGGGACTGACGCTCAGCCTGCCTTCGGCCATCATCACCCGTGCTTACGCGCCGATTATGGCAATAGGACTGGCAGGGGGTATCATCATCGGCGTGATTGCCAGCACGGTTTTGTAACTATCACGGAGGGGGAGTTGGAACTCGCCCCTACAGTTTGTAGCCTTGACTCAGCCACGAGTGATATACTGCTAAGATAAAATCTCTCGGAATGCTCACATGACCAAACCGCGAACCTACCAGACACCGGCC
The DNA here is from genome assembly GCA_049520695.1 of Dehalococcoidales bacterium. GTDB lineage: Bacteria > Chloroflexota > Dehalococcoidia > Dehalococcoidales > UBA1222 > SURF-27. Next base: position 6,824 of record JBEKPN010000048.1, read on the forward strand.
ATCATCATTAAAAAGACCAAGATGGGCGAGGCCGACCGCATACTTACGCT
>JBEKPN010000049.1:0-8947 GCA_049520695.1 Dehalococcoidales bacterium
AAAGGAAATTATGTTCCATAGAATGATAGGCAGTAACCCAGATAGAATACCATATGCCAGCCATAGAAGGTTGCCAAACGCCATGCAGAGAGTAAATGAGAGGCTGATTTCCTTAGAGCTCTTAAGCCTTAAAACACGATAGATCTGCGGAACAAGGCTGAAGGTTGTAAATACTCCGGCAATAAGACCAAGAAGTTCGTAATTCAATTGTTTGTTTTACCTTTCTCGCGCCTTCAAGATAACCTCTATCTTACCAGCGTACCGGCGAAAACCTGCCATGCTAGAGCCGTCTTGGCAATCAGGCTGAGAAAAACGTAGACCTGCTCGCCGAAAAGGTAGTCCTTCCAGGGACCGACTTTCTTGTACTGCAGGACCATGTTGAGGGCGAAGGTAAAGAAAAAGACGAAGAGCGTGGGCAGAATGGTGTACACGAAGGTGGGCACGCCCGTCGCGCGGGAAAGCGAGCCGAAGAAATAATAGGCGATGGCAATCCAGGGCACCAGGCCGGCGAAACAGCCGTAAATATAGGCCGTCCAGTTGGTTTTCTGGGTCGTCTGGTTGTGCAACTCCATCATCAGGCCGAAGAGATTCATGCAAGCGTTGAGGGCGAAAATGGCCATCAGGGCAGCGATATCGTAAACCCCACTCAGCATGCCAATCATGACAATCATCACCGATGAACTAAGAGCATACTCATACCAGCGCGCGAAGTTGATCTTCTTTTTGAGGTTCTCGATATACCACTTGTAACCGAAGGTCGAGAGGCAGAAATGGGCGATGGCCGAGATGAGCAGGAAGAGAGCTACGAAGGGGCCCAGGCGCAGGTTGACGAGAGTTTCGGGTACCCCTTTAAGGGTCTGAGTGGCCTTATCAAAAGTGAGGAAAGAGGCCGTTATGGGCAGGGTGAACGAGTTGGAAAGGGCGAAGATGGCGGTAGCCTGCACTAGGTGCAGAAAACCCATAAAAGTATTGTAACCGCGGAGCCGTTTGAGACGGGTGGCTTCGTCAACTATCACAGGTCACCTCCCGAAGGTTTATATGGCTATGATAATACTCCAAAAAATGTCAAAGTCAATAGGGTTTTCTTTGTTCATTCGATTGTTCTCACAAGCAAATGGCATATCCCGAGGTGATAAATAATGTGCACATTAATAAATCCGAATTGAAGCACTGGTGTTCTAAATAAACTAAACTTTAGCAGGCAACTATGGGTAATGGTATGACAAAGGGAGTATAATATGCACAAACTAGGTATAAGTATGAAGCGTGATATGGATTTAATCCGTCAGATGCTTTTAGCTATTGAAGCTGAACCTTCTGGTTGGGCACCTGATAAATTAGAGATACCTAATTATACGCAAGAGCAAATCAATTATCATGCCGTTTTATTAGGCGAGGCGGGTTTAGCCATTGTGGGTGATATATCAACTGGAGAAAATCCTGCTGCGATGGTTAGCCGATTAACTTGGGCAGGGCATGAATTTTTGGATGCTTCACGTGAAAATCAAATTTGGAATCAAGCAAAAGATGCAATCGCTAAGATAGGCGGGGCGTCTATCCCGATATGGACAGCTTTATTAACTGAAATAATAAAAAAGAAGCTAAATCTTTGACCCCACTACTTGTAATGGGTTGTTTCAGCTCCACAAATTGTAAAGCAAAATCAGGGTTTTCGGATTCAGTCCGATAAGTATGTTAAATAAAAACTTCATTTTGCGATTAGAAAATAGATGGTTTCCTTTTTTGAAGTTCCTTCCACTCCGCCTCGACTTGTCTATACTCTCGAAATTCACATTTACATTTCCGCAGTTGTTTGAATGATGGCCGAATAATCTCTCTTTCAAATTTATCCCTGTTTTCTTCATCGGAAACAATATAGAATTTAACATTTGCAGACGGATAGCTTTCAGCGATATCATTTAGCCTCAGTAGACCCGACGAAACACCGGTTGAATGTTCGATTTCAAAGGCATGTGTCAGGACATCTCGTTCAGGGTCAAAGAAGACAACATCAATTCTTTTGGCAAGGTCTATTACAGCATCTCTATGGAACTTTGGCATTTCATCAAGAACAGCACCAAGCTTGCTTTTAATAGCATTTTTATCGTTGGTCGCAACACATACCCGATAACCTTGCTTAACACCCCAGTCAGCAATTTCATGTTGAATTCTGAGGTGCTCTCTGTAATCTGGAGTACGGCTCCCCATCGCTTTGTATCACTTATCCCTTCGAACAGCTTGAGGGATGGGACCAGTAACTTAAAGTTATAAGGCTCGTCGAGTTCATAAATTGGGGTAATTTCAAATTGAAATAGAGCATCAGGCCACTTTTTTTCTCTTTCTTCTTCCCCACATAATTTAACGATTTCGTAAATACCCTTAATGACGGAATCACCTTTACAGTAATATACAACCCTGTCACCGGGTTTCATTTCAAATATTTTCGGTGAAACTGGAATTGTTTTACCACTTTCATCTAATTTAGGAGACCCGTCAAGATTGGACTTAGCACCGAATCCGATACGCTTTGGGCTCTCTTCGTAGCTTTCTAAGGAATGAACAACAAGCCATTTCTTCATATATCTGCCTCCTGTGCTAATTGTGAGAATATACTATCACAGTTTAATTGAGAACAATTACTAAGTTAAACCAGTTACAAATCGACTATTTTACCTCACTGTTTAGAGGTATATTACAACTCTTTTTTCCTCAAACTCAGCCAGGTAAAATAGATGCTGAGTCCCACTAGCAGCGCCGCCATCACTACCGCGCCCCACTCGCTTGCACCCGGCGTTTTTAGTACCAGCCGGTTGCCCCAGTTAATGAGCGCTCCGGGAAGGTAGCGCCCCACCCAGGGCAAGCCGGAGATGGCGGACAGAAAAATGATAAATGCCAGGGCCAACCCGCCCGCCGCGAGCTGGCTTTTCATCAAGCTGGAAAAGAAAAGGGTAACTCCCAGGCACAGGGTGAAAAAGAGGCCGAGCAGCAGATTCTGATATAAAAACCCGAGGGCGTTGGCATCGCCGAAGAGCAGCACGGTGTAGCCCCAGCAGGCCAGCCCTCCCAGTATCAGCGCCACTAAAAAGGTGAAACCTTCTGCCTTGAGCTTGGCCAGTATAAAGGCCAGCCGCCCCACTGGCTTGGAGAGCACCATGGCGGCGGTGCCCGTTTCGACCTCTTTGGCAATGGCGCCCATGGCTAACAGCACCGCCATCAGCACGCCGAACTGGGACATGGTGGAGGTGTACTCGGTCAGCGAATCGCCCGAGGTGGGAGTAGGCATCTCGATGGTGATACCGCCGGTGCCCACCGCCTTGATGAGCTCGGGGGTGTACTTGGTGAGGAGCGGCGTGCCCAGTCCGAAAAAGAGAAAGACGGCAGCCACGATGACGACCTTGCTCGTCTTGAACTGTTCCCTGAATTCTTTGCGCAATAAAACCCAGAAGCCGCTCATGGCTTGGCGTCTCCTTCCACCAGCTTAACGAAGATGTCTTCTAGACTGGGCATGGTCAGCTCGTAGCGCACCAGTCCCAGGCCGCTCTGTGCGATCAACTGAGGTAGCTCGTGCTTGGCGCGCGAGACGTCTCCCGCCTGCACGCGCAGTCCGGGGATGTGGTTTATCTCCAGTTTTTCCACCTTCATCACCCAGGGCAGGCTCTCCAGCTTGGCGGCGAGAGCCTTCGGGTCATCCTCGAACTCAAGTTCGAAAGACGAGCGGGCAAATCGCGCATGTAGTTCGGCCACTGTAGAGGTAGTTATTAACTTGCCTTTGTTGACGATGGCGAGAGAATCACACACCCTATCAACGTCCGAGAGGATATGTGTTGACATAAATACGGTGGTTGAAGCTTTCAGGCGCAGTATCAGGTTGAGCACGTCGCGTCGCCCCATGGGGTCGAGGGCAGAGCAAGGCTCGTCCAGGAAGAGGACGCGCGGGCGGTTCATCAGGGCCTGGGCCATCCCCAGCCTCTGTTTCATACCGCGCGAGTAGCCGCCAATCTTACGTTTGGCTGCTTTTTTAAGGTCGGCTAGCTCCAGCAGATCGTCGCTGCGCGATTTATTATTGACTCCGGGTAGGTGATGCAGCTCGCCTACGAAGCGCAGGAACTCGGCGCCCGTCATCCAGTTGTAGAAATTGGGTACATCCGGCAGATAGCCGATGTGCGAGCGCATGGCAGGCGTATCAGCCGCCACCTCCTCGCCGTCCACCCAGGCGCGGCCCGAGGTGGGGCGGCTCATGCCCATGAAGAGCTTGACGGTGGTGGTCTTGCCGGCGCCGTTCGGGCCTAGGAAACCGAAAATGCTGCGCTCCGGCACCTCGAGGGTGAGCGAATCGAGAGCGGTTACAATCCCATAACGCTTGGTGAGGTTCTCACACTTTATGGCTGGCAATTCTAACTCCTTTCGCAGGTGTAAGAGGCAAGAAGCAAGCAATATCGGTTTTACGATTTATCCTCGTCATCTTCCGCTGTCCCTTCTTTCCTGCCGAAGAGGAAGTACACAATGGGGCCGATAGTACTGACAAGCACGATGACAAGTATCCAGACTACTTTGTTGCCTCCGGTCACGCGCTCGCGGCGGATGATGTCCAGCAGCGCCCAGACGAGCAGGCCTAACTCAAGCAGTACGAGCGGGATGAGAAGCGCCAGAAGTTCGGCCCAACCGAAATTGCCTAGATTCATGTGAGCAGCCTCCTTACAGATCGGCAAATCTGGGTTTGAGCATTTTGTACGTCTCTTCGATGGCCTCGTTGATAACCTTGGTATCGGCCAAAATGGGCATGAAGTTGGTATCGCCATTCCAGCGCGGCACGATGTGGGTGTGGATGTGCTGGTCCACGCCGGCCCCGGCCACGCGCCCCAGGTTGAGGCCGACGTTGAAGCCGTCGCAGTGGAAGGTCTCGCGCAGGATGGATACGCATCGGCAGACCATTTCGAAGTGCTCGTTGCGCTCCAGGTCGGTCAGGCCGTCGAGGGTGCCGCAGTGCCGTTCGGGCGCTACCATGAGGTGCCCGGCGTTGTAGGGATAGCGATTCATTATGACATAGTTATATTTGACGTGGTACAGGATGAGGTTTTTCTCGTCGTCTTTACGCGCCGGGTGGTCACACAGGATGCAGCCTGCTTCTTTATGCCCGGCGGCCTGCTTGATGTACTCCATGCGCCAGGGCGCCCACATGTACTCCATACTGCCCTCCTCAACTCCGAGCCATTTTAGGATGAGGGGCGGGAGTTGTCAAAAGGGTGGCCCTCAGATTCCGATAGCCTATCCCCTTAATCCCCTTCCTGCCGGGAAGGGGAAATTATTTAAGAAGGTGGGCGCTACAGCGCCCCCTTCTTGCAGGATCTTTCCCTTGAGAACCGATATAAAGACATCCCACCCAGCCTTTAGCGCCATGACAAAGATAGCAGCGTCCGTCTATAATTGACGCAAGGAGAACCGCATTGAACTATCCTGACCGCTTGCTCTACCAGGTCACCAAACCCGCCAGATATACCGGCGGCGAGTGGAACATCATCCGCAAGGGCTGGGGTAAAACGCCTCTCAAATTGGCACTGAGCTACCCAGACATTTACGAGATAGGCATGTCCAACATGGCTATCGGCATACTCTACGAGCAGATCAACGCCCGGGGAGACGCCCTCGCCGAGCGCGTCTTCGCGCCGTGGACGGATATGATGCGGGTTCTGAGAGAAAACAAATTACCCCTCCTTAGCCTGGAGAGCGGCCATCCGCTGATGGAGTTCGATGTCGTCGGCTTTTCGCTGGGCTACGAGCTCACCTTCACCAACATCCTGAATATGCTGGACCTGGCCGGCATACCCGTCTGGTCGCATGAACGAAACGACGCGCACCCGCTGGTCATTGCCGGGGGCAGTGCCGCCCTTAACCCGGAACCCATGGCTGATTTCATAGACCTGTTCGTCATCGGCGAGGCGGAGGAGCTGTTGCCCGCGCTCATCGACCTTTTCATGCAGCATAAGAGAGAAAACGACAGGCTCGACAAGCAAAAGTTACTCAGAACAGCGGCAAAGCTCCCCGGAATCTACGTGCCGAGTCTTTACGAGGTGAGCTATATTGATGGCAAGTATCAGACCTTAATGCCTCTTATCCCCGAGGCTAGTCAGACTATCAGGCGTCAACTCGTTTCAAAGCTTCCTCTTCCTCCCGTCAGGCCCGTTGTGCCGTATATCGAGGTGGTGCATGACCGCGGCGCGGTGGAGATAGCGCGCGGTTGCTCGCACGGCTGCCGTTTCTGCAATGCCGGTGTCATCTACCGCCCAGTGCGCGAGCGTCCCAAAGAGGAGATTTTGAAGGCCATCGGCGAGATTATGGAGAACTGCGGCTACGACGAGATGTCGCTCGTTTCGCTATCCACGGGCGACTATTCCGAAATAGACGAGCTGGTGGCCGACATAACGCGGCAGTACGGCCCCCAATTGGCCCTGTCGCTGCCCAGTTTACACCTGGACACCCACTCGGTGAAGCTGGTGGACTCGCTGTCCGGACGGCGCAAGAGCGGCCTGACCTTCGCCCCTGAGGCGGGCAGCGCGCGCCTGCAGCGCGTCATCAACAAACACATACCCGAAGAGGAGCTTTTAGCTACTGCCGCCCTGGCCTTCGAGCGCGGCTGGACGAAGCTCAAGCTGTACTTCATGCTGGGACTGCCCACCGAGACCGACGCCGATATGGAGGGCATAATTGAGCTGGTGAACAAGGTTAAGGCGCAGGGAAGCCGGGCGCCCGGCCGCTCTCCGCAGATACGGCTGACGCTGTCCACCTTTGTGCCCAAGCCGCACACGCCCTTCCAGTGGGCGGCGCAGGAATCAGAAGAAAACCTGATGCGCCGCCACGAGATACTCAAAAAGGGGCTGGCGAAGCGGGGTGTGAAACTATCATGGCAGGACACACGGGTGAGCCTGCTGGAAGTCGTCATCTCGCGCGGGGACAGGAGAATAGGACGTGTAATACACCGCGCCTGGCAGATGGGGGCTGTTTTCGACGGCTGGAGCGAGTGCTTCAACTTCGACATATGGCAGAAGGCCATGCAGGAGGAGGGTATAGATCCCGATTGGTACGCCCGCCGCGAGCGCCCCTTGGACGAGCCGCTACCCTGGGCGCACATAGATACCAGCGTATCCGATGAGTTTTTAAAGCGGGAATACAGGAACGCCATGGCCGCCGAGCTTACCCCCGACTGCCGCACAGAGGGCTGCAACGCCTGTGGGCTGGAGGGGCTGGGGGTGGGTTGCTAGGGGGTTGGGGCAATATAGTAAGGGCAGGATTTAAACCTACCCTCGTCAAAGATACAAAGATGGGGCTGAATCCCGCCTCTACAATGGGCCTTTAAAATGACATTTAATCCGGATATACACCACCGCCACTCTCCCCGTTTGCGGGGATATGATTATTCACAAAGCGGAGCTTATTTTATAACCATCTGTACTTATAATCGGCAATGCCTATTCGGCGAAATTGTGAACGGGGCGATGCGGTTGAACGAATTTGGGGAAATGGTTAATAACGAATGGCTGAAGACACCGCGAATACGTCACGAAATTATCCTTGATTCACATGTTGTAATGCCTAATCATTTCCATGCTGTTGTAATCTTGCGTAGGGGCGACCGGCCGGTCGCCCCTACAAATAACACATCCGGGCCGAAACCCCGGTCTATCGGTTCTTTGGTCGCCGGTTTCAAATTTTCTGTGACGAAAGGCATCAACGAAACCCGTAAAATGCACGGCGTTCCCGTCTGGCAACGGAACTACTATGAACACGTCATTGGGGATGACGACGATCTGAACCGCATTCGCGAGTATATTGAATATAATCCTGCCAGATGGGCTGAGGATGAGGAAAATCCCTCGCGAATAAAATTGTAGAGGCAGGTCTGAGGTCCGCTCCTACGGGAGTGACACTGGGTAAAATCCCTCTTTCATCTCCCTTTGTCAAAGGGAGAAAACAACACAGAAGGGGGGAGCGTAAGCTCCCCCCTTCTCATTACTCAAACCGAACTTGAATTTTTACCCCGCGTCTATCGTCTCGCTTAAGGTATCGTCCTCGTCTTTTTCCTCGATGCAGGTGAGGCCCACCAGGCTGTCGCCTTCGTCCAGCTTCATCAGCTTGACCCCCTGCGTGGCGCGGCCCTGGGTGGTGATGCCCTTGCGCGGGTCATCTTCCTTCACCGGTGTGCGTGTCATGATGCCGCCCGCCGAGACCAGCATGACCTCGCTGTACTCATCGACGGAGGTGGCGGCCACCACGGGGCCGGTCTTGTCGGTGATGGTAAAGGTGATGACGCCCGAACCGGCGCGGTGCTGCACGGGATACTCTTCGAGGGCGGTTATCTTACCGAAGCCGCCGGCGGTGACCACCAGCAGGTAGCCCTGGGGGTTGACGATATCCAGGCTCACTACCTGGTCGTTGTCGATGAGCTTGAAGCCGTCCACGCCCCCCGAAGCTCTCAGGCTGTCGCGCAGCTCGTTCACCGGGAAGCGGATGGACTGGCCGTTTTTGGAGACCATGATGACATCGTTCTCGTCCGTGCCCATGGCCGCCCCCACCAGGCTGTCATTCTTGGAGAGATCCATGGCCAGCAGGCCACTGGAGCGCACCGAGTTGAAGGCTTCCACGGCCACCTTCTTGGCCTCGCCCATAGAGGTGGCCATGATGAGGAAGGTGCCGGGCTTGAAGCTGCGCACGGGGACGACGGCAGTCACCTTCTCCGCCGGGTTGATGGGGAAAAGGTTGACCACGGACGTGCCCTTGGAGATGCGCGAAATGTCGAGCGGAATCTCATGGCACTTGATGCTGAATACGCGGCCCTTGTTGGTAAAGAAGAGCATGGCGTCGTGCGTATCGGCGGATAGCAGGAAGCGCACGGCGTCCTCCTCGCGGGTGGACATGCCGATGATGCCGCGGCCGCCGCGATGTTGCAATGCAT
>JBEKPN010000050.1:0-6723 GCA_049520695.1 Dehalococcoidales bacterium
CATCACGCGCAATACCACTATCCCCACCTCCAAGACACAAGTATTCAGCACAGCCTCGGACAACCAGCCGAGCGTGGAGATCAACGTGCTGCAGGGGGAACGTCCCATGGCCGGCGATAACCGCCAGCTGGGCAAATTCGTGCTGGATGGCATCCTGCCGGCGCCGCGCGGTATTCCCCAGATCGAGGTGACCTTCGATGTCGATGCCAACGGCATCCTCAACGTCAAGGCGCGCGATAAGGGCACCGGCAAGGAACAGAAGATAACCATCACCGTCTCCTCCGGCCTCTCTAAAGCAGAAGTTGAGAAGATGCAGAAAGAGGCAGAGGCGCACGCCGCGGAAGACGCCAAGCGCAAGGAAGAGGCCGAGGCGCGCAACTTGGCGGACAACCTGGCCTACCAGGCGGAGAAAACGTTGCGCGACAACAAGGACAAGATACCGGCCGATATCGCGGCCGAAATCCAGTCCAAAATTGATGGCGTTAAATCGGCTATCGCCTCGAACGATACCGCCCGCATGAAGAGCGCCTCGGAAGAGCTCTCAACGGCTTTGCAGAAGGCCGGCAGCCATGTCTATGGGCAGGGCCAGGCGCAGGGTCAGCAGTCTCCTCCCGGCGGCGAGCAGGGCAGTGGCGAGGGCGAACCCCCTCCGGGCGGCAAACCGGACGAGGGTACCGTTGAGGGCGAGTTCCGCGAGGTCTAGCGTTTAGACCCAATCAGGGCTATAATATGAGTTCGTGGTAAATGACGAAGGGCTAGAGTTTACTCTAGCCCTTCTCTTCTAAAGTTGAGGATGGAATAGTGGCTGTGGTTCAGGACTATTATCAGGTGCTTGGGGTACGACGTGATGCTACCGAGGTCCAGATAAAGACAGCTTTCCGCAATAAGGCCAAGCGTTATCACCCCGACCACAACCGGGGCGTGGAAATCTGGGCGGGCAAGAAGCTGCAGGGCATCGTCGAAGCATATAATGTCCTGGGCAATCCCGCCAGCCGCCGCATCTACGACTACTGTCTGAAATGGGGAGTGGAGTATGCCCCGAACCAGGAGACTAGCCAGAGCCCGCAGGCGCGGACTACGGCTGACAACATGGTGGAGCTGATGCGCCGCGGAGACGTGCCGATAATGGCCAGAGTGGCCGCCTTCGGCTGGGTCTTTTTCGATAACTTTTTCAAGGAAACCGGAAGGGGTGGAATAGGGAAGTAAATGGCTGCTAAACGCGATTATTATGAAGTGCTGGGAGTAGGCCGCGACGCCAGCGAAGAGGACATCAAAAAAGCCTTTCGCAAACTGGCTTTCCAGTTTCACCCTGATAAAAATGCGGGTGACGGCGCCGCCGACAAGTTCAAAGAAGCCAGCGAGGCCTATCAGGTGCTGGCCGACCCTGAAAAACGCCGTGCTTACGACCATTTCGGACACGCCGGCGTGGATGGGGCTTCCCGCGGCTTCGGAGACTTCGGTTTTGGCGGCATGGGTGGCGTGGGTAGCATCTTCGAGGACTTCTTCAACGTTTTTAGCGATGCGGCCACTACCAGCCGCACTGCGGCGGTACGCGGTGGAGACATACAATATCTGCTGGAGCTTACCTTCGAAGAAGCGGCACTGGGCGCGGATAAAGAGCTGCGTGTTACCCGCACCGAAAATTGCTCCATCTGCCAGGGTAGCGGCGCCAAGCCCGGCACACAGCCGGTGCAGTGTTCCGAGTGCCAGGGCAGCGGGCGGGTGCAGCGCGTGCAGCAGACCATGTTCGGGCAATTTAGAAATATCATCGCCTGTCCACGCTGCGGCGGTGGTGGCAAGATAGTCACCGAGGCCTGCACACATTGCCACGGGTCCGGCTGTGAGCGCTTCGAACGCAATATAAACCTCACCGTACCGGCGGGCGTGGATGACGGCACTCATCTCCAGATGAGCGGTCAGGGCAACGCCGGTGAGCGCGGTGGCATGGCGGGCAACCTCATCGTGGGTATTCAGGTCAAACCCCACGAGTTCTTCCGCCGCGAGGAAAGCAATATCATCTACGACCTCGGGATAAACTTCGCGCAGGCGGCGCTGGGCGCCGATGTTACAGTCCCGACTCTCTACGGTGACGTGCCACTCAAAGTACCGGCGGGCAGCCAGGCGGGCGAGGTGTTCACTCTCAAGGGCAAGGGCATTCCGCACTTCCGCCGCTCAGGCAAGGGAGACCAGCTGGTGAGGCTTAATGTGGTGACTCCCGACAAGCTTACTAAAGAGCAGAAACGCCTCTTCGAGGAGCTGGCCGAGAGCTTTGAGGGCAAAAAGAAGAAGAATGACTCGGACTAGACTTTAGCCGCAGCGAGGTAAAAAGGCCGTGACTCCCAAGGCATGGCCTTTTTGTTTGGCAAGTTCGAGTTTCCTCATTGTGTCATTCCGAGCTACGCGGGGAATCTGCCCTTACACCATCCTTGAAAATGACCACTTCCCTAGATTATTTCGCTCAACACGGCGAAACCCGCTGCCAGTGCCAGTTAGATGACATTGGAAATGAGGCTGACAACCATTGGTGAGGACGAGGAACGGTCTGTTGAGGTTCCTGGCGCGGCAGCTACGTGAGCTAGTGCCTGCGCTGGCCTGTGGAAAATAGTTTCCAGTGGCGTCCTGCCAGTTCATGGCGGCAGCTGGTACCCAGTATCTCCGGTATGATATCGCAGACAGCGGCGCCCTCATAAAGTATAAGGTCGATCTTTTCGGTGATAGGCATCTCCAGGTTGAGTTTTTTGGCCTGGTCCCACACGGCAGCGGTGGTCGTGATACCCTCAGCCACGCCGGTCATTGAAGCCTGTATCTCGGCCAGCGATTTTCCTTTGGTAAGCTCAACGCCCACGTGGTGGTTGCGGCTGAGGTTAGAAGCACATGTTGCGATAAGGTCGCCCAGTCCGGCCAGCCCTGACAGGGTCAGCGGGTTTGCTCCCAGCGCCACGCTGAAGGCGGCCATCTCGGTCAGCCCGCGCGTGATGAAGGCGGCCTTGGCGTTGTCGCCGTAGCCCAGGCCGTCCACCATACCCGCCCCCAGAGCGATGATGTTCTTGAGCGCCCCGCCCAGTTCCACGCCCACCAGGTCATGGTTGGTATAGACAGAAAAGTTCGGCCCGCTGAAGAGTTTCTGTGCCTTCCGGGCGGTAGTGTCGTTTTCAGCGGCCACTACGGCGGCGGCGGGCAAATCTTCCAGAATCTCACGGAACAGGTTTGGGCCGGAAATCACGCAGATATTCTTGTGATAGACGGGGTCAATCTCGTCGGCGATTACCTGGGACATGCGCTTATTGGAGCCGACTTCAAGGCCTTTGGCGGCGCTGATGATTAGTTTGTAAGTCTTTAAATACGGTTTGACCATGACTATGTTCTGGCGCATGGTCTGGGAGGGCACCGCCATGATGACGGCGCTGGAGAGGGATAAGGCATCTTTGACCGAAGAGGTGACGCTGAGCGATGGCGGGAACCCGGTATCGCCCATTACATGCCGGTCCGGTCCCTTGCCGCGTAACTTTTCGGCTTCTTCCTCGGTACGCGCCCATAGCTTGACATCAGTCCCGCGACGGGCTAAAAGGATGGCCAGTGTCATGCCCCAACTGGTTGTGCCGATAACGCAGATTTTGGCCATGCTCTTAATAATCTCTCAATGAAAGAGCCGGAAGATGTCAGGCCGCCATGCCGGAACGCGATGCAGCCTTCTGGTTCAGCTTGCGTTCTTTGCCGGAGAGCAGGCGCTTGATGTTATCATGGTGGGCGATAACGATGATGAGAGTGCCGATGAGCACGTAATAAAGATATTCGATAGGCACACCGTAAATCACGGTGAGGGGTATCATGATGGCATAGGCGCTGACCACCGCGGTGATACTGCCCAGAGAAGCGAACCCGGAAAGGCCCGCACCGATGATGAGGATCTCACCGCCGAAGAGCGCGGCCACCGGACAGATGGCTGCCAGGCCGCCGATGAAGGTGGCCACGCCGCGCCCGCCCTTGAATTTGGCGAAGACCGGGAAGACATGTCCCATGATGGCGCATAGACCGGCCAGCGACTGGGCAGCGAGTGAACTCAGGTTCAGGCGCCCGATAGCCAGAATGCCGTTGCCCACAATGGCTCTGGCAAGTAGTACAGCCACGGCGGCTTTCAGGATATCGCCTGCGGCCACCATGACGAAGGCCTTGCGCCCCAGCGTGCGCAGCACGTTGGTGCCTCCAGTGCGTCCGCTGCCGTAGTTGCGGATATCAACCTTGGCCTGTATCCTGCTGACGATGAGCCCGAAGGGGACTGAGCCCAGAAGGTAGCCTATGATGGCTACCGCTATGAATTTGGCGATTATCATTTCTTTTCACCCCTGGTCTTAAAAATGAGGCGCAGCGGTGTACCTTCGAAACCGAAATTACGCCGGAGCTGGTTTTCCAGATAACGCTGATACGAAAAGTGCATCAGCGTGGCGTCGTTGACGAAGAATACGAAGGTTGGAGGATTGACTTCTGCCTGAGTGGCGTAGAAAAATTTCAGAAGATGCATTCCTTTATGCGGGGGGGTATGCGCCGCCAGCACCTGCTGTATCGTGCTGTTGAGTTCGGCAGTAGCGATACGCTTGAGCCTTTCCCGGTAGATTTCAACAGCCAGTGGCATGATTTCGGCAATGCCACTTCCATCCATGGCGGAGGTGTAGAGGATAGGGCCATAGCGCATGAACTTCAGATTGGCCCGCAGACAGCGGGTAACTTCGTTCTTATCCAAAGTCTTAGCCAGATCCCATTTGTTAACCACGATTATAACGCCTTTGAAAGCCTGTTGAATATATCCGGCGACGTGTAAGTCCTGTGCCGTAACCAGTTCGCTGGCATCGAGTACCAGGAGAGCTACATCCGCGCGGTCAATGGCTTCAAGTGAGCGGATGACGCTGTATTTATCCACCCCACCGCCCTGACGACCCCGCCGTTTGATGCCAGCCGTATCTATAAGTATAACGCTTTGCCCGTCAAAGTCAAGAGTGGTATCGATGGCGTCGCGCGTTGTACCCGGGATGGCGCTCACGATGACGCGCTCCTCCCCCAGCAGGCGGTTGAGTATCATGGACTTGCCGACGTTGGGCCGCCCCACGATGGCTATTTTGAGTCCATCTGCGGGGTTGACGGCTGTTGGGGTGACCGCCGCAGGCAGACGCGCCAGCAAGGCGTCTAGCAGGTCGTTGATGCCCCTGCCGTGATAGGCGCTGATGGTGACGGGCTCTCCCAGCCCCAGGCGTGAAAACTCGGGCGCGGCCATGTCCAGCCTGTCGTTATCGGCCTTATTGACCACCAGCATCACGCGCTCCTTTACCGGGCGCAGCAGGGCTGCCAGGTCCTGGTCGCTGGGCATCAGGCCGTCCTTGGCATCCACCAGGAAAAGGATAAGATCGGCCTCATCGATAGCTATGCCCACCTGGCGGTTGATTTCCTGAGTGAAAGAGGAGCTACCCTTAGTCTCCACACCTCCCGTGTCGATGACGGTGAACTCTTTATCCAGCCAACTCACATTGGCGGTAAGGCGGTCGCGCGTGGTCCCAGGCAGGTCTTCCACGATGGCGATGCGCCGCCCGGCCAAGCGGTTGAGCAGGGTGGACTTGCCCACGTTCTGCCGTCCGACGATGGCCACTAGTGGCTTCGTGTGCGCGGGACGGGATTCGCTCCGCTCCATATTCGGGTTTTCGTTCGACATTAGTCCTTTAATCCTTAAATCCGGATATAGAAGTATTGGTGTTGAGAGAGCAATCCCTCTCCAGCAATGTACTGGCTGCTAACGGCAGCTCGGCAGAATGCCAGCCCCGCCCAGAAGCTGCGCCAGCACGGCCTTTTGCGCGTGCAGGCGGTTTTCGGCCTGGTCGAACACCACCGAGGCGCGGCTCTCGATAACCTCGTCCGAGACTTCCTGCCCGCGGTGCGCCGGCAGGCAGTGCATGAAAATGGCGTCGGCATCGGCCAGAGACATCAGCGCGCTGTCCACCTGGAACCCGCTGAAGGCCTTGATGCGAATAGTGTTCTCCGCCTCCTGCCCCATACTGGTCCAGGTATCAGTATAAACCACGTCGGCACCCCGCACCGCCAGCCGCGGGTCGCATCCGTATTCGATCTCGACGCCGCTCGCCTCCGCCAGTATCTGCGCTCTTTCCAGGATGCTGCTGTTGAGCGCGTAGCCTTCCGGTGAAGCTATATTGAAATTCATGCCCGCCAGCCCGCAGGCCAGGGCTAAACTAGCGGCCACGTTGTTGCCGTCGCCGATGAATGCCAACGTCAATCCCTTGAGGTCTCCCTTGTGTTCAAAGACGGTGAGCAGATCGGCTAGCGCTTGGCAGGGGTGTTCCCGGTCAGAAAGCGCATTGATGACGGGGATATCGGCGTAGCTGCCGAGTACCTCAAGCGTCTCGTGGCTGAAAGTACGGGCGGCGATGACGTCCACGTACCTTGCCAGCACGCGCGCCACGTCCGGTACCGACTCACGCTTGCCCAGACCTACCTCGGCTGGTGAAAGGTATATCACCTGCCCGCCGAGTTGGCGCATGGCCATTTCGAAGCTGATACGGGTGCGCAGCGACGGCTTTTCAAAAAGCAATGCCAGCGTCTTGTGGCTCAGCGCAGTCGTCCAACCCATGGATTTGAGTTCGACGGCATCGGCCAGAAGCAGTTTCAGGTCGGTGTCGGTGAGGTCGGATACAGATAGAAAATCCTTCGTCTGCATAAGTCACC
>JBEKPN010000051.1:0-6639 GCA_049520695.1 Dehalococcoidales bacterium
ATCCGCCAGATAGAGGCCAAGGCGCTCAGGAAGCTGAGACACCCCACCCGCAGCAGGAAGCTCAAGGACTATCTGGAGTAGAGTTAAACACGAGAGCGAGGGGGAAATCCCCTCGCTCCTCTTTTATAATTTTCTTTACGAATCCACAGTCAACATTGAGACAATCTGTGGACATTACGCTCACCTTTCCTACAATACGAGATTAAACCGTAAAAAAGCTTACTTCCTTAAAGGGGGCCGTATTGAAAAAAGCGAGAGGGTATTCCCATCCTGATATAGAGAAACAAGGCCTGGTTATTGCGGAGCTTATCTTCTACGGTACTTGCTGTGGCGGCAGGCTTCATCCTTGCTGTGGGATAGAGGCAGGGCTTCGACAACACTGACAGGCCTGTCGCCGATCATTTTGCCGTCAAGTCCATGAACAGCGGCCTCGCCCTGGGATTTGAGCGCCATCTCAACATAAGCGTAAGCCCTGGGCTGATGGCTGCCTATATACGCGTCGCTCATCACGCTTACGGATACCACCTGCCCGAAGGCTCCGAAGGCCAACCTGAGTTCATCCTCGGTAACAGCCGGAGCCAAGTTGCCGATATAGAGATATGTTTTGGCCAACCTCGGGGAATAACCCGCCATTCGCTGTTCTGACATCGTTTGCCTCCTAACACCGGCTCGTCCGTGTGTTACCGGCTCACTCCGTAGAAAACAAAAGGGGGCTGAATAAATCCAGCCCCCTTTATATCACCAGATCTGAAGTGTCTGGTTTAGCGCCTTACTTTGCGATAGCAGTCGCTGCAATAGACCGGCTTGCCATTGCGAGGTTCGAAGGGAACCTGGGTGGCTTTACCGCAGTCTGAGCAGGTGGCGGGGAACATCTGACGGGGGGCGTAGCTGTTGCTGTTGCCACTGCTGTAGCTGTTGCCGCTATACCCGCCGCTGTTGCTGGTCCCGCGTTCTGCTTTCCTGGCATCACGGCACGTGGGGCAGCGCTTCGGCTCATTGGTGTAGCCTTTGGACTGGAAAAATTCCTGGTCCTGAGTGCTGAAAGTGAACGTGGCTCCGCAATCGGAACACTGAAGTGATTTGTCCTGAAAACTCATTTGGATGACCTCCTCTCTTTTAAAACCAGTTAGAGTTCGGGTCGTCCAATTATAAGGGGAAAACCGAGGAATTCCCGAAGACTGTATAACCTAAACTTAAACTTGCAGTTATTATACAACAACGAGACGGATAACGCAAACCGAAGTCAGCGTAGGGTAAATGGAAGGCCCGCCAGAAAATCTTCAGCCCTCCGTGGTGACTTCCGAAGAGACTGAAATCAGGACGGAAACCGCCACTCCTCATCCACCACCAGCAGGTGCTTATCTCCGAAGAATCGCTCAAGCTCGGCGGTAATCCTGCTTTCTTCAGATGGAGGGAATGACCAAGCATAGCCAAAATCAATCTTGATGGCGTTACGGTCACCTTCAAGCTTCATGACGCTATCCATGATGACCACGCCGTTATAGCTGGCTGAGGAGACCAGAGAATAGAATTGCCCGCGACATACTTCCTTTCCATCGATTTTGAGGATAAAATCGCGCTGATAGAGGCTCTGTGAGAGCTTGGGAACAGTCGTGGAGATCTGGAAAGAGTTCCATTTTTCAATGCCTTGAGGTGTGAGTTCAAGCGAATAGTCCAGACTGTGGTAGGCTTTAATCTGCTTCAATGACAGAACCATCTCGCCGCTGTCGGCCAGGTAAATGCCGAAGCCGCCGTCCGATTTGGCGCAGGCTGCTGGGAGCAGCACCGAAAGTAGCAGAGAGACTGCCACTAAAAGAGGCACGATTCTCCTCATGCTCATCACCTCTCTATCAGATATTTTCAAATATCGTAGCGGAGATATAATGTCTCGCCAGATTTTTCGTCGTCCGCCTGAGGCGAACCTCAGGCGGACTCCTCAGAATGAGCACTCAATTACGCTTTATGTAATGTGGAGGCGCCACTGCTGCGCACGTCGCCCATGGTGGGATTGCCCACCCAGCAAACATTGGAAGCGCCTAAAGCTTCGATATCCAGCCTGCCGTCCGCTTTGACCACGGCATTCGAAGCCCCGGTCACCTTTAGCTTCGCGTTGTGCACGGTGAAGTTTTCCAGTTTTCCCTGGCTGGCTCCCTTGATGTCGATAACAGCATCATAGGCGCTGCCCAAAAGCTCCACTCGGCTGGCTCCCTGGACATCCAGGCGCACATCTCCCGAAAGCACAAACTCACCCCTGGCACGGCTGGCGCCCTGAATATCGAGGCAGCCTTTAGCCCCCTTGACCTTCTTGAACTCTACGTTACTGGCACCCTGCACTCGGAAGTCCACGTTACCGGCGCTGATGTTGCCCAGCTTGAGGCTACTGGCTCCTGCAAGTTCAGCGGAGAAATCATGGGTAGTGCTAAAATCGCCGGTCTCGCCGTGGCTGGCTCCGGTGATGCTCAGCTCGCGCAACTCCGGCAGGGTGATGCTGGCCCTCGGATGGCTCCACCCGGTGAGGAACCACCAAAGGTAGGTGTACCAGGCAATGCCGATGCGCAGAGTGTCGCCGTCTCTGGATACCTCGATAACCTTAAGAGGATCGCTGGTGATGCTCACCTTGAATGCGTCAGCCCGAGTGACGTTAAATTCAAAAGCGCCGCCCACGTGGATGCGGTCGAAACCCTGAAAATCATAGTCTCTGGTAGACATGGCAAGACCTCCTATCAATTCTTCCCAAGTTGATTGTATCACCTGCTGTCAATGAAAGGGGAGTTCTCGCCTTCCCACCTCAGAGTGGCAGGGGTTTTTAGATCTGTGTATCGCAAAATGAGGAAACCCCATCCCAGATTCTTCTGCCATCACCCATGGCTTCAGAATGACAGGGAAACCGAGGGTGCCACGTCGTTCCGAAGGAATCGGGGCCGAGAAACAGTTCTTTACTTAAACTTTACCAATTTGTTGTATGATATAAGTTAAGCCTTTCGCATAATTTTTATTTCCATGCACAGGGAGAAAAAGAATGAAGAATCAATTCAAGATATTACTGGTATCGGCACTGGCGGCCTTTGCCATAGTCAGCGCCAGTTGCAGCCTGCTGCCGACATTAACAACAACGGTGACACAGACCAGCACAGTTACGTCTCCTACTGCCACGACGACAATCGTGAGCAACAGCAGTTCGAGTGACGCGCTAGATTTCTCCTCCGTTGTGGCTAAAGTAGGGCCATCGGTGGTGCAGGTTGAAACCGACGTCACCGCGGGCTCGGGCTGGGTGGTGGATTCAAGCGGCATCATCGTCACCAATGCCCACGTGCTCGAGGATAACAGCGGCAGCATAGTACCGACTAATCAGATAAGCGTGATTACATCTGATGGCAAAACCTATGTCGCCACATCCATAAAAAGCGACGTTTCTTCCGACCTGGCCATCATCAGGATTAATGCCAGCGGTCTCACCGCCGCCAGTATCGGCAGTTCATCGGCCCTTAAGGTGGGACAGCCGGTGGCCGCTATCGGCAACGCCCTCGACCTGGGCATCAGCATGACCGGAGGCTGGGTCAGCCGCTTGAATGCCAGCGTTACGGATGACAGCGGACTGGTTCACACGAATCTTATCGGCACAGACGCAGCCGTCAATCCCGGTAACAGCGGCGGGCCACTGGTCAACACGAACGGCGAGGTGGTGGGTATCACCAGTATCAAGCTCATTGAGACGGGTGTGGAGGGCGTGGGCTACGCCATCAGCATCGATTCGGCCATGCCCATCATACAGCAGCTTATCAGCAACGGCTACGTCACGCGCGCTTTCATGGGGGTGAACGGGCTGACGACCGTGGATAGCATCGTGGCGGCGCAGAATAACCTGGGCACCACTAGCGGCGTGATGATCGGCGGAGTGGTTTCCGGCAGCCCGGCGGACAAGGCGGGGCTTAAAGCCAAGGACGTCATCACCGCCGTGGACAGCACCGATATCACCACCAACGGCCAGCTGGTACAACTAATTCAAGCCAAGGCCCCCGGGACGCAGGTCAAAATAACCTTTTACCGTGGCACGAACAAGTCCACCGTGACGTTGACACTGGGTTCGACGCCCGCGCCGACACCGTAACCACTCCGTGACACCATCCGGCCAAAGATAATTTTCCATCGCAGGGGCGGGTTTTTAACCCGCCCTTTTTACCTCTTCCCCACAGATAAATTGCCAATCGCTGTGCTAAAATATACGGCAAGGCGGAAACAGCATGATTCCAGTTAATCTCAAGATGCGCAATTTCATGCCGTATAAGGGCGATGCACCGCCGCTTTGCTTCACGTCCATCCACACCGCCTGCATCTCCGGCGATAACGGCGCCGGCAAATCCTCCATAATCGATGCTATCACCTGGGTGCTGTGGGGCCGCTCGCGCGCCAAGAGCGACGATGACCTCATCCACCAGGGCGAGAATGAGACCCGGGTGGAATTCGATTTCACTTCCGGCGGGCAACTCTACCGCGTGATACGCAAGCACGCACGCCCGAAGGGGAAAAGGGCTTCCGGGCAGAGCAGCCTGGACCTGTTCATCTGTAATGAGGGGACATATCTCCCGCTTACCGCCGAGCGCATCAGCCAGACACAGGAAAAAGTAGAGTCCATCCTGCACATGGACTACGACACCTTTACCAACAGCGCCTATCTGCGGCAGGGACACGCCGACGAGTTCACGCGCCAACCGCCCGCCAAACGCAAGGAGGTGCTGGCGAACATACTGGGACTTTCGGTCTACGACGACTACGAGAACAGGGCTAAAGAGAAAGCCAGAGAGGCCGAACAGGACAAACTGAGATTCTCATCGGGGATAGCCGATTTAGAGGTGGAACTGGCGCAAAGACCGGCCAGCGAGGCGGAGGTAAAACTAGCTGAGGTGACGGCCATAGAGATAGACGCCGCCGCGAGCGAGAAGGAAACCGCTCTAAAGCAGCTCAGGCTTGAAGTGCAGGCTCTGGAAGGCATCAGGACTCAGCTGGCACAACTGGACGCGGTTATCAAACGCCATAACGATGACCTCAAACGCGAGGGTGAGCGGCTCAAAGATAGCGTAGCCCACGTTGCTGAATATCAAAAGCTCCTGGATGACCGTACGGCTATAGAATCGGGCTATGAACAATTTCAAAAAGCCCGCAAGCTCTACGACGAAATGAACCAGCAGGCCAGGCAGCTTTCCAGGCTAAGCGAGAAGAAAAACCAGTACGAAAAAGCCCGTGACCGCGCCCAGAGCGACCTGAATACACAACACAAGCTCATCGAAAACAGCATACAACAGCTCGAGGCGAGGGCGGGTAAACTGCCGGAACTCAAGCTGGAGCAACAAAAACTGGCACCAGTCCAACAGGCTATTGCCCATCTCGAGGTGGAACTCAAGACCATGCGGCAGGAAAGCCTGTATAAAAAGGATAATCTATCCAAACTGGCAGCCGGAATTAGCCGCCTAAAGCAGGACGTTGTCGAGATAGACGAAAAGCTGGCGCTCCTCTCGGAAACGCAGGGCGGCGCCCATTGCCCTCTATGCGAAACCGACCTCGGTGCTGAAAAACTGGAACTGGTGGAGAGCAAATACGCCCGGGAGAAACAGGAAAAACTGACGTCGATTAAACGAGACGAAGGCGACTCGATAAAACTATCCGCCGAAATTAAATCCCTCGATGCTGAAACCATCAGGCTGGAAGTCAGGCAAAAGCAAGAGAGCTATGCCCTCACAATCCAGGAGAGCCGAATTGCGCAAGCCATAAAAGAGGCGACAGAAGCTTTCTCCAGCATGGAGGCAGAAAGGCAAAAGCTGGCGGAAATAGAGGAGACACTATCCAGGCAGAACTACGCCCGCGCCGAGCAGGAGGCCATCGCCCGCATTCAAACCGAGATGACATCCCTGGCATACGATGAAAAGAAACACGACGCCCTCCAGCAGGAAGTAGAAAGACTCAGGCTGTGCGAAGAACAGAAGCGCCGCCTGGATGAGGCGTTAACGCTCATGGTTCAAGAACAAGAGAACGCAGCCAGGTCAGAGGAGGTCATCGCCGACATTAACACACGCCTCGCCATGGATACCCATTCGCAAAAACAGCTCGCGGGAAAGCTTTGCGCGCTGCCGGAAATGTCGCAAAAGCTGGCGTTGGCCGAAGCCGATTTCAAGCGGCAATCTGAAGAACAAAAGTCCGCCAGAGAAAAACTGGCCATCCTCAGGGAACAGATCAAGAGACTCGCCGAACTCGAAAAACGCAGCGCGGAAAAGAGGAGGTCCCTCGCCGAGGCCGCCGAAAAGGAGTCAATCTACAGGGAACTGGCCCGCATATTCGGCAAAAAAGGCATACAGGCTATGCTCATCGAGACGGCGCTGCCCGAAATAGAATCTGAGGCCAACCGCCTGCTGGCTCGCATGACTGACGGGCGTATGAACCTGACCTTCGAGACGCAGCAGGCCACCAAAAAGGGAGACATTTCAGAGACGCTGGATATTAAAATCGCTGATGAGCTGGGCACGCGCAACTACGAGATGTTCTCGGGAGGCGAGGCCTTCAGGATAGACTTCGCCATACGCATAGCGCTGTCACGGCTGCTGGCGCGGCGCGCGGGCGCGCCGCTGCCCACCCTCATCATCGACGAGG
>JBEKPN010000052.1:0-6578 GCA_049520695.1 Dehalococcoidales bacterium
AATATACAATTTGTTCCTTGACAGTCGTAATTTCATGCACTAGAGTTGACGGCATAAACAGGCAGGAGTAAAACATGAGCGAATGGAAGAACAAGCTCTACTACGGCGATAATCTGGAATGGCTGCGCAACCATGATGCCTTCCCTAACGAGTCCATAGACCTCATCTACCTCGACCCGCCCTTCAACTCCAAGGCCGACTACAACGTCATTTTCACCGAGCCTGGCGGAGAGAAGAAGTCTCAGGCGCAAATACAGGCGTTCGACGATAGCTGGCACTGGGAAAAAGAAGCCGCCGCCAACGCCATTGCTGAACTGGCTACCTCACGCCCCGATATTGTGGAGCTTGTGGAATGGCTAGGCCAGCGCGGCGATAAAAAATCCACCAGCACCGCCGCTTACCTTTCAATGATGGCCGTGCGCCTGATAGAGTTGCACCGCGTACTTAAACCAACCGGCTCGTTGTATCTGCACTGCGACCCCACCGCCAGCCATTATTTGAAAGTACTGCTGGATTCGATATTTGGGACCGACAACTTTAGAAATGAGGTTATTTGGAAAAGAACACACGCACATAGCGGAGCCAAACAATTCGGTGCTGTCCACGATGTGCTTTTGTTTTATTCCAAATCACGGCAATATACGTGGAACACACAGCATTCGGGGTACTCGGACGATTATAAAGATGGTTTCTTTCGCTTTACCGACCCAGATGGGAGACGCTTCAGAGCTACAATTTTAACTGGCTCTGGAACACGCACGGGTTCTTCAGGCAAACCATGGCGTGGTATAGACCCGACGAAGTCAGGAAGGCATTGGGCAATACCAGGATATATTCGCCCACTCTTGGGCGTGGATAAAAACCTTGTTGTGCAAGCAGCGCTGGATAGATTGGATACTATCGGACGCATAATATGGCCCACTAAAGAAGGCGGCATCCCGTCATTTAAGCAATATTTAGATGACATGGAAGGCGTAGAGTTGCAGGATGTATGGCCTGATATACCACCTCTTTCAGCGCAAGCGATTGAGCGTCTCGGCTATCCCACACAGAAGCCAGAAGCCCTACTTGAACGCATTATTCAGGCCAGTTCAAAAGAAGGCGATATTGTGTTCGACCCGTTCTGCGGTTGTGGTACCACCATTGCCGCTGCGCAGAAACTCAATCGCAAATGGATTGGCATAGACGTTACATGGCTGGCTATAGACCTCATCGAGAAACGCCTGGAAAATGCCTTCGGCAAAGCCGTCAAGTCAACCTATGAGGTCAAAGGTAATCCCCCCGATGAAGCCTCGGCGGAAGCCCTGTCCCGTAAGAACAAAAAAGAGTTTGAGGTCTGGGCTATCAGTCTGGTGGGGGCTCAGTCCAGGGAGCGTGACGGCGGCGTGGACGGCATATTCGGCTTTACCGAAAAAGACCGCAAGTTGCGCAAGGTGCTGGTGCAAGTGAAGGGCGGCGATACCCTTATTCCCAGCATGGTGCGCGACCTCATCGGCACGGTCAAAAAAGAGGGCGCGGCCATTGGCCTGCTCATTACGCTCAAAAAACCAACCGCCGGAATGCTGGCGGACGCTGTTCATAGCGAGCCTTACTATTCGGAGCTTTGGGATAAATCCTACCCCAGCATCCAGATACGCACTGTCGGCGAATTGCTGGCGGGCAAGGGATTCGACTTGCCTCCAACCGAAAACCCCATGAAAAAGGCCAGCCGCATTAAAGACGAGGGCAAAACGGAGAAGATGTTGTAATGTTAATTAATCCCATCCGTTCCCCATTGGATACCCTTCTCGAAAACTTAAATAAATTTGATAGCTTGCTCATAACTCTTGAAAGTAGGTTGACAGGCTACAATGAGTCCGTTGAAGAAAATTTAAAACGAAATAATATTGATATCTCAAAACTTATTTTTGCTTCCACGCTGATCGTCCGCAACTTAGATGAATGGCCGTCAGATGGTGGGGTAGTTCATCATCCGATTCCATGTCTATTTAAAATCACTGGCGAAGAGTATCTTAAAACCTCTGAAATGATAATCAGGCGTGAATCCGGCTTTGCGGTAGCTCAAGGTTACGAAGCTTTTGAAACTTTTATGAAGAATGTGACCGCAGCTTTTCTAGAGTTTAATACCCCATTTGTAGACAGCAACAAGATAAATAAATTCAATAAATATCTTAAAAAAAAGAGGCAATATCCTAAAGATATTGAATATTGGAATGGATTTGTTCGCCGATGTTATTCCAAGAACAGCGAAATACTTGCGTTGATTCATAAGATTGCCCCTGCTATTGGAGCAATTGAACAAAGGAACAGCCGTGGCATTGACCTCGTCGAATGGTTTAAGCTTGCCACCGAAGTACGAGATGCAGTAACTCACTCGAACTACTTAATTAAAAATGCAAAAATGAACGGCTGGACAACCGAGATGCGACAACTGTTGCTTTACTTATTCCCTGGCACAAATGCAACAAAGGGCTACGAGTTAGAAATCTCTAGACAAATGGCCGAGTTGAACCTGACCTTGTTTGCTGAATACGCAGATCTCATATTCAGATACCTCTCCAACCTGGGCAGTTATCCCTGTGCCACAAACTCATCTACGAATTAGAGTTTTTGTCTTTTTATAGTGTCAAATAACCTGTATATAACCTCTGAATTCCCGCTTTCGCGGGAATGACACAGGGGGAAGGAAAGTCAATGAGATTGCTTCGGTCCACCGTAGGCGGACACTCGCAATGACAAGGTGAAGGTGTTTTACCTTTGCCCCCCCATATTTCACATCTTTGTCACAACTCCCGCCCCAATTTTTTGACTATTAAACGCGGAATCCGTATATTAAATTTTAAGGAATATAAAATCAGGGAGGAAAACTATGGCAAATATGGATGACAAACTTCAGCTCCTCACCGACAATAACAGCGTCCTGGCGCTGGTGGACTACCAGCCCTCATTTAGTTTAGTATTTTAATAATTCATTTCAGAATATGCGCATGACAACACAATTCCAGGTTAACCAAACCACCATATCTCTTGTCCAGGGCGACATCACGGCTCAGGTAACAGACGCCATCGTGAATGCCGCCAACTCGAGCCTCATGGGTGGTGGCGGTGTTGATGGCGCTATTCATAGAGTTGGTGGCCCGGCTATCCTGGAAGAATGCAAACGAATCGTGGCTCGCCAAGGCCCTCTGCCAACTGGAAAAGTGGTGGTGACCACCGGCGGTAAGTTAAAGGCAAAGTTCGTCATCCACACCGTGGGCCCTATCTGGCATGGTG
Source organism: Dehalococcoidales bacterium (assembly GCA_049520695.1). Taxonomy (GTDB): domain Bacteria; phylum Chloroflexota; class Dehalococcoidia; order Dehalococcoidales; family UBA1222; genus SURF-27. The sequence goes on from JBEKPN010000052.1 coordinate 3,274, forward strand.
GTAACACACACGAAGCCGAGCTATTAGCCAGCGCCTACCTGGAGAGCCTTAAAATAGCCACCGAGAATAAACTGGTAAGTATAGCCTTCCCTTCGATTAGCACCGGTGCCTATGGCTATCCGATTGATAAGGCAGCTAAGGTGGCCATTGATGCCATAGTCGATTTCCTAAAGGAGCACACGACGTCAATCAGGCAGGTGGTTTTCGTGCTCTTTGATTCGAGCGCATACAAACTCTATGTTTCGGCAATTAAATTAAGGGTGAGGTATAGCTGAAACATAAAACCCGGGTTACATATTAATCCCTGACCCAAATAACTCCGCCCCGGCAATTTGCCGGGCACTTTACTCTTCCGGTGCCACTGCATTCTTTACATTTCTCCGTAGTCATCTCTTTCGTTATTTTCTTTTTGCCGTGGCACACATCACATACCACGGTGCCTTGTCTATGACAGCGAATACATTCTTCTTCGTGCATATCAATCCTTGTTCAAGCACTCTTCAACATATTAGATCATACTAAGGTTTCGGTGACGGCCGAAAAATGAGATACAAAATCAGACTAATAGGAAAGAAAATCACCAATGACACCCTCAACAGGAACACCTGAATTTCACTAAAACCCCTTTTGCGGGCGTCTAGAGTTGCGAAGTATGCTATCCCAACAAGAAGCAGTAATACAAGAATATAGAAAAATAACCGTATGATAGACATAGACTAATCCCTTCCTTTCATCCTTTATACACAGTCCACCCGTCAGGATAGTATACCACCAGTATCAAGGCCGGAGGTTTCCTTTCATTATATCCCAGGCATACAGCCAGCGTCTAAATCCAAATCCAGAAAAGCGCATAGCAACTATCAAATGTTGCTGTAAATACACGCCCTTTGTATTGTAGTGATGGGAATATCTAATCTAGCGCTAATGACCATACCACCATATTTCACATCTTTGTCACAACTCCCGCCCCCGGTTATATGACAATGACACACGGAATCCATATAATATATTAATTAGTGGTTAACTAATATCAGGAGGGAAAACTATGGCAAATATAGATGACAAACTTCAGCTCCTCACCGACAAGAACAGCGTCCTGGCGCTGGTGGACTACCAGCCCGCCATGTTCAAGGGCGTGGCTTCCGGCGACAAGGCCATCATCAAGGCCGCCGCCATCGGCGCGGCTACCGCGGCGAGCATTCTGGGCGTGCCAGTGGTCCTCTCGTCCATCAACCCCAAGTCCAACGGCGAATTCATCAGCGAGATTACCGGCCTCTTCCCCGGCGTCGAGGTCATCGCCCGCAAGGTGCCCAGCTTCGATGCTTTCGAGGATGAGCGCAACTGGAGCGCCGTCAAGAATACAGGCAGGAAGAAATTGGTCGTCGCCGGGCTGTGGACCAGCATGTGCTTTGCCTTCACCGCCCTCCATGCCCTCAGGGAGGGGCTCACCGTTTACGGCCTCATCGATGCCGCTGGCGATTCCACGCTCACGGCGCACGATTACGGTATCAGCCGCATGCTGCACGCGGGCGTCATCCCCATCACCGTTGAGGCGCTGGTGTCCGAGTGGATGCACGACTGGGGCAACCCTAAAGCCGGGGAGCTGGTTCAGCAGGTCTATTCCAAGTACGGCGCCATGATAGGATTCCATTAGAGCGCTCCCCTCTGAATTGGCGCTTTAGCTTCGCATCTGTTGCAAATATTTTAGAATTTGCATTAAAACTTTACGATTTCTTAACGTCAATAATCTAAAATTAGACCGGGAGGTAAAATATGAAGTCCTTGCGTAAAGCCATCGGACCCTTTCTTGCCTTTGTCCTGATAATCGCCCTCTTTACCGGTTGCGCGGGTAAGCCGGGCGCGAGCGTCACCGGAGCCAGCATCGACGGCTCTGGCCATCTCATCCTCACGCTGTCGAGCGGTTCCACGGTGGATGCCGGCTATGTGGTGGGGCCTACCGGTGCAACGGGAGCTACCGGGCCAACCGGACCAGCCGGACCAGCCGGAGCTACCGGAGCCACAGGGGCTACCGGTGCTACCGGGCCGCAAGGACCCGCCGGGTCAAGCGGATCAGGCAGTGCGCTCTCCTCAGTCAGCAGCCTCATCACCAAGATCGTCCCCACCATGGTCTATGAAGATGTCGTCATCCCCCACCTGGGCGAGTTTATCGGAACAGGCGTGATAATCAGCAGCCGCGGCTACATTCTGACCTGTTGGCACGTATTAGCCGGGGAGAACTCCAGGGGGATAGTGCTGACCACGTTAACCCCCGGCTCGACTTATAACGTTACTTTAAACACCGGCACGACCATCCCCGCCACATTTGTCGCCGGCGCGTATGGACGCGACTGGGCGGTAATACAATTGAGTACCGTTCCTGCTGGCCTGCCGGCCGCCACCATGGGTTCATCCTCGGCAGCATCGGTAGGCGATTACGTAGTGTTGGGAGGCTTCGCCCTGGGTTATACCCCCAACCCCTCATTCTCCTTCGGCATCATTTCCGCCTTCAGGCGACTGGACGACGGGTTTAATTACGTCCAGACGGATGCCGCCATGAACGAGGGCGACAGCGGTGGCCCGCTGCTCAACATGGCGGGGCAGGTGATCGGCATCAACGATGAAACCGACGTTTATGTCCCGACAGACGGCAGCCCGGTGGCGAACATGGCATACTGCCTGCCCATGGATGAATTAATTTCAGCTATTCAGACCTACGTGGGATAATAGTCATGCGGAAACGAAGGGGGCGGCATCAAAAATGCCGTCCCCCTCGTATGTTTTTATGGGTCTGGAGAGCGCCAACTGTCAAAATGTGAAGAAATCATACAATATTCCGCTTAATCATTAAAGAATTATTACATTTTTACTATATCCACTCTTTCCCTCTATCCTTCCTGGCATAAGGCATCCAGAAATCCGAATAATCATGCGTCTAAGCTGGTAAAGGAGTAAAATGAAGCCGAGGTAACACAAATTTGAAATCATCCCAGGATGAGAATCAAAGCAGCCTGAGACTCCGCGAAGCGAGAAGGCTGGAAAGGATATTTATTTATCATCGCTGGCTGTATGTGGTGGCCATCTTGCTGATGGCTGCTGTCTACAGAAATTTACCTATCCCGGCCATAATGGCACTGGCGCTGGGACTCGGAGCGGCCAATATCATGGCATGGTATTTTTCGCGCAGGCTGGACACGCTTAGTGGACAAGGGAGGCTCAGCCTGAGTATTTTCGCGGTGGACGGGCTGGCATCATGGGGATTGATGCTCCTGTTCATCAGGGAGCCCTCGGCCATAATTTACGCTATC
>JBEKPN010000053.1:0-6552 GCA_049520695.1 Dehalococcoidales bacterium
CACCTTTCGAACGGACTGGTTGAGTAAACAGGTGGAGGAAATCCTGGATGCCGGAGACAACTACGGCGACATAGATATTGGCAAAAAACAATCGGTGCAGGTGGAGTTTGTCAGCGCCAATCCTACTGGGCCTTTGCATGTGGGCCATGGGCGCGGTGCGGTACTCGGAAGTACTCTGGCCAATATCCTTGAAGCTGCCGGTTTCAACGTCGAAAAGGAATATTACATTAACGATGCCGGCAGTCAGATGATGGCCTTTTACCGCTCACTTTATGCCCGCTATCAGCAGGCGTGCGGCATTGATGTCGAGATGCCCCAGGAGGGTTATTTCGGCCAGTACGTCATCGAACTGGCGCGTGAAATAAAGTCTGAAGAGGGTGACAGGTTCCTCAAGTTCCCTGCTGACGAAGGCGCCGTAGAACTCGGCAATATCGGCGTAAACAAGATGCTGGCTCTTATCCGTGGCGACCTCAGCCGGCTGGGCGTGGACTACGATTGCTGGTTCTCGGAGCAGAGCCTCTTCGACAACGGCCAGGTCGCCAGGGTAATGGCTATCCTGCGCAAAGAAGGACACCTGGCCGAAAAAGAAGGCGCGACCTGGTTCGTCTCGACAGCCCTTGGAGAAGACAAGGACAACGTGGTCGTGCGCTCGAGCGGCACTTCAACATATTTCGGTACGGATATCGCCTATCATTACAACAAATTCATCGAGCGTCGCTTTGACCGGGTAATAGACATCTGGGGTGCTGACCACCAGGGCCATGTTTCGCGCATGAGCGCTGTCATGGGTGCTCTGGGGATAGACCAGGCGCAACTGCGCGTCATCATTTCTCAATTGGTGACTTTGCGTCGGGGCGGTGAGTGCGTGCGCGTTTCCAAGCGTAGCGGGGATATGATAACACTGCGAGATGTGATAGACGAAGTGGGGGTTGATGCCTGCCGCTTTTTCTTCCTGGCGCGTTCGGCAGACAGCCAGATGGACTTTGATCTGGAACTAGCCAAGAAAGAATCTTCAGAAAACCCGGTTTATTATGTACAGTATGCCCATGCCCGCATTGCCAGCATTCTCAAACTAGCTCAGGAAGAAGGGATCGACTTCTCCGATGGAGACACCACTTTGCTCACTGAGGAACCTGAGTTGGCGCTTATCCGCTTGATGTTGCAATTGCCTGAGATTGTTGAGTTTTCAGCGCGTACGCTGGAGCCTCAAAACCTGCCGCATTATGCTCAGGACCTGGCAACCGGCTTCCACAGCTTCTACAAACTATGCCGTGTAATTTCACGACAAAACCTGGCGCAGAGCAAAGCGCGCCTTAAGCTGGTGGTAGCGGCCAAGATCGTGTTGGTCAGGACCCTCGGCCTGATGGGAATGACGGTGCCGGAGGCGATGTAAACTATACCGCCAGGCAGGTCACGGTGCGCGAAATGCCGTCCACGGCGTGTATCTTGCTGGTGATAATGTCGCCGATTTCATTAAGCGTATCGGCTTCAATCACGGCGATGATATCATAGGGACCGGTAACTGTGTCGACGGATTTCATGCCTTTTATCTTGTGCAGGGCGGAGACCACATCTTTATTCTTGCCCACGGCGGTTTCAACCAGGACGAACGCTTTGGCAGCCATAGACTCCTCCTCGCTTGTGCATTGTATGGCATTTAAGAGTGATAGGATTATAGTTGGCTCACAGAATGCTGTCAAACTATAATCGATAATCAAGCAAAGTAATAATAGGCAGTGTTTAGTATCAATTATGCTACCATCGTAGATCCCATCCTGCACGATGTGCGTATATATTTGCCTGATTTCGCCGGTATGAAAGCGGGCGATAGTGTTCTGGATGTTTGCTGCGGCAGCGGCGCTCAGGTTTATGAATATTTCCGCAAAGGCCTGGCGGCGCATGGTGTGGATAACAGCCAGCGAATGCTCGATTTGGCGCAGCGCTATTATGCAAGGTCCAACATGTCCCCAGTCTCGTTCACACTGGCGGATGCGGCCCATCTACCCTTTGCGGACGGTAGTTTTGATTTTACCTCTATCTCTCTGGCGCTGCATGATAAAGACGTCACACTGATGGACAGTATAATAAGAGAAATGAAACGCGTGACATACTCAGGCGGAGTGCTAGTCTTCGCGGACTATAGCATGCCGCTGCCCCGCAGCATAGCGGGGTATTTCATCCGGGTCATAGAGTTCTTTGCCGGAGCCTTGCATTTCAGCAATTTCCGGCGATACTTGAAAAATGGCGGTTTGCAGCGTGTTCTGGAGACTAACGGGCTCAGCGTTGTGAAAGAAAGGCGGGTAAAAAGAGGCAATATCACCTTGGTGCTGGCGAAGAATGGCGATGGCGTTATAGTTGTGCATTCCGCTTTGCGCGGCGAGGCCGGGTCAGATACAGTAACAGGCAGATAACGCATATGATGGGGGTTACCACGAGCATAATCTCCACGTAGGTGCCGAGAACATTGGCCAATACATTCAGCATTGATAGCTCCTTTAACATGTGTCTTATCTATATTAGTTATATCATTGGAGGGGGCGGCTGGTCAACTGTTTTTTGGGATCTCTGTGGGCATAGCATGCCGTGCCCCTACATCTCGAATGACCCATAACAGAGGTTGCAAGGAGCACCGCACCCCTGCCTCAAATCCCGCAGATTTATTTTCGTTTGCGCCTCGATAGTGATTTTAGTGTATAATAGTAAGGTTTCTTTGGAAAAGAAACTGATGCTGGAGATAAATGTTGCGCAAATGCTTAAGGGCTCCATCGGGACTGAGAAAATAGTTTCGGTGAGCGGGAGCGTGGATATAACCGATTATGGGAAGAACGCGGTCGAGGGAAAGGTAAAACTGACGCGCACCAACCGCAGCATCCTGGTTAAGGGGACCATGGGAACCCGAGTACAGGCGAATTGTGCGCGTTGTCTTGAAGGGTTCGCTTGCCCCTTGACGCTCAATATAGAAGAAGAGTACTTCCCCATGACGGATGTTAACACCGGCGTTCCGCTACCTGAGATGGAGGAACCAGGGTATTTCGTGATTGATGAACATCTGATTCTGGACCTTTCAGAGGCCGTGCGCCAGTACGCCTTGATGGCGATCCCCATGAAGCCGCTGTGCCGACCTGAATGTCCGGGTATATCTGTTTAATAGAAATCTTATAAGGAGCAGGAAAGAGTTATGGCACCACTACCTAAGAGAAAAATTGCACACGCAAGGCAAGGCGAGCGCCGCAGTCACATGAAGCTTAAGGCTGAGTCCTTGGTCAATTGCCCCCAGTGCAATACACCCAAACTTCCCCATCACGCCTGCACTAATTGCGGCAGTTATAATGGGCGCGAGGTCATCGATATCAAGACTCCCAAGAAAAAGACCTCCTAACTATCTAGCAAGTTGAATTAAATTCATGAGAGATTGACTATGACTCATTCTCCTGGGATTGCGTTTCTTTTCCCCGGCCAGGGTTCGCAGTTTGTGGGTATGGGGAAAGACGTATATGATGGCTTTGAGCAGGCACGAGCTGTTTTTGCCGTGGCTGATAAAGTCCTGGGGTTCAAACTCTCGCAGCTATGTTTTGAGGGACCAGAAGAGGAACTGCGTTTAACGGTAAACGTCCAGCCGGCCATAGTAACTTTCAGTATGGCGCTGCTGGCTGTGATGCAATCGGGCAACCACTTCCTAGTCCCCGCTTTCGCAGCCGGGCATAGCCTGGGTGAATATAGCGCTTTATGCGCCGCCGGCGCTCTCAGCACATCAGACGTCATCCTGCTCGCCCGCGAGCGCGGCAAGCTCATGTATCAGGCTGGCATCAAAAAACCTGGGGCAATGGCCGCTGTTATCGGTCTGACTGACGAGGTGGTAAGCCAGCTCGCTGCTGAGGCCAGCGTCCATGTCGCTAATTATAATTGTCCCGGCCAGATTGTCATCAGCGGTGAGGCCAAGCAAATTGAAAAAGCCATGAGACTGGCAACCGCCCACGGAGCGCTCAAGGTCGTGCAGCTTCAAGTAAGCGGGGCCTTCCACACCTCCCTGATGCAGTCCGCTGCCGATGGCCTGGCACACGCCATCTCCACGGTTGCTTTTAATGCGCCTGCCATTCCGGTGATTGGCAACGCCAGTGCGAAGCCCCTGGTTTCTATCGGCGATATCAAAGACGAGTTGGTGCAGCAGCTCACTCATTCCGTGCAGTGGCAAAAATCCATCGAATACATTATATCTCAGGGTGTGGACCTATTCGTCGAGGTCGGGCCGGGGAAGGTGCTCTCGGGGCTCATCAAGCGTATCAACAAGGCAGCCAAAACTCTGAGTATCGGAGATGCCCAGTCGCTTAAAGACTTTATAGAAAATGGGGTAGTTTAATGAATCTTTCAGGCAAGGTGGCCCTCATTACGGGTGCAGGCCGTGGCATTGGTAAGGCCATTACCCTCAAGCTGGCTTCGCAAGGAGCCATAGCGGTGGCTAATGATATTGCCTTGCCCGGCGCCCAGTCAGTCGTTGACGAGATAAAAGATAAAGGTGGAGACGGTCTGGCAATAGTCGCCAATGTCAGCTCGTCAGAAGATGTCGCCCGCATGATGGATGCGGCAATTACCGCATATGGGCACATCGACATTCTGGTCAACAACGCCGGCATCACACGCGACCAGCTTCTGCTGCGTATGACGGATAGTGAATGGGATGATGTGCTGAATATAGACCTCAGGAGCGTCTTTCTATGCACGCGCGCCGTTCTCAAGCACATGCTCAAAGAGCGCAAGGGACGCATTGTCAACATCGCCAGCATCGTGGGACTGATGGGAAATGCGGGGCAGGCGAACTATGCCGCAGCCAAAGCTGGCATTGTTGGCTTTACCCGTTCTGTGGCCAAGGAGGTGGCTTCTCGAGGCATAACGGCTAACGCCGTGGCCCCAGGATTTATCGAGACTGACATGACGGCCAAACTATCAGAAAAACAAAAACAGGATTTGATGTCCCGCATTCCGCTGGGTTATCTGGGTACGCCGCAAGATGTAGCGGAGGTAGTGGCTTTTCTGGCTTCTGACGAAGCAAGGTATATTACAGGGCAGGTTATTACCATCGACGGCGGCATGGGCGGCGCCTAAAACCGTACCAGGAACACTCTCACTGAAACTATATGACAGGCGAAAGACGCAAGGCACGCGAGTTAGCGCTACAAGCATTATTCGAAATAGACCTGGCGGGGCATGCTCCGAGTGAAGTAATGTCGCGTACCCTCGAAACCTACAGCTTTTCTCCTGAGGGCTCAGCTTTTACGTGCGAACTCTTGGAGGGTGTAGTTCAGAACAGGGAAAAAATAGATGCTCAGATAAGGCATTTCGCGCCTGCCTGGCCGCTGGACCAGATGGCAGTCGTGGACCGCAATATCCTCAGGCTTGCAATCTATGAGCTTTTACACAATAATAAGGTGCCTGTAAAGGTAGCCATCAACGAAGCCGTGGAACTGGCCAAAAGTTTTGGGGCTGACAGCTCGCCCAGGTTTATCAATGGCGTGCTGAGCTCTGTCAGCCATCTGGCTACGAGGTAGCGCTGGAGGTGAAATTGGCGACTGTTTATGAACGCGTGAAGAAAGTTACCCTAGCCCAACTGGGGGTGACCGAAAACGAAGTAACGCCGGATTCTAATTTCGCGGCGGACCTGGGGGCCGATTCTCTGGACCTGGTTGAGCTTATGATGGCTCTTGAGGAAGAATTCAGCACCGCTGGTAAGAAGCTCACCATCCCCGACGAAGAGAGTGAGAAGATGCTGTCGGTGCAGGACGTAGTGGATTTCTTACACGGGATAGGAATATCCGACGTACAGGCCCAGCCCCGACCGGTTGAAAAAGCAGGCTTCCCGAGGATCAATCTGCCGAGGCCCAACTTGCCCCATCCTAACATATCCAAACCCAATCCTCCGCGCCAGGACAGGCAGCAAAACCGGCCGGGAGGTGGTGGTCCACAGCGTGGAGGGCAGCCAGCGCAGCGCAGGGATAACCGTCCCCGCCGCGACAGGCCGCAGGAAAATATGCCACGGCCAAATAATCCACCCAGGCCGCAGCAACAGCCTCCGCCAGCGCCTCAACCGCCGCAGCAGGCTCCTCAGAAGCCGCCGGAGCCCGGAAACCCGGCGAGCTGACAACAACTAGGTTATGTCAATAGAACAAAGAGGGAGGCAAAACCTCCCTCTTTTCTTTTATTCACAGGGGAGTATTCCTATTCGTTTCCTCTCGAATGTCATTCCCCCACATTCGTCCTTCAGCCGAAGGACTCAGTGTAAACTCCAGCGGGAATCCAGCTTATGTGATTTCTGGATTGTCGGGTCGAGCCCGACAATGACAACGTACGATATTGTAGTATAATAGCCCCAAAATATTAGCATTCTCCTCGCCCCTTGGGGGAGAGGATTAAGGTGAGGGGTATTTCCCTGAAATCTTGTCTTTCCCCAGAAGGGGGAGAAAGGTGGCTATGAAAACTAACGTCCTCTATTACGGCGACAATCTGGACATTCTGCGCAAGTATATCCCCGACGAATCGGTTGACCTGATATACCTCGAT